>NZ_JAWUEH010000008.1:0-203923 GCF_033550225.1 Providencia sp. 2023EL-00965
GAGTGGTGAAAGCTATCGATTGAAAGATAAACGACGCTCAGGTGCCATACCTAAATGAAACAGTGGATCACTTTTGATTGATCGAATTTGAGTTAAAAGTGGATCAGTTTTCGTTGATCGTTGACACGAGGAGATAAACCATGAAAAGAACAGTGTGTAATGGTGCCTTATTGGGCTTACTAGGTGGAATGCTCTTCATGCCATTGGCTACGCAAGCTGACAGTAGTGTTGGTATTGAATATAGCGGCACGTTAATTGCCTTGCCCTGCACCATCGTACCGGGAATGAACAATTTGTACGTGGACATGGGCACTATCCCGACCAAATCCTTGTACCGTTTTACCCGCACCGCTGGAAAAACGATTGAGTTTTATTTGGAAGATTGTGATACGTCGTTGGGAAATGCGATTACGGCGACGTTTACGGGACCGATGGACAATGAAGGGTTATTGACCTTTTCATCTGGTAGTACCGCAAAAGGTGCAGGCATTGGGTTGGAATATTTGGATGGTCGTCCTATTCCGATTAATGATGGAACAGTGTACAAGGTGCCGCTTCGTGATGGGGACATGGTCATTCGAATGAAGGCGTATGTGCAGGGCCAACAAAATGCGTTAGCGAATAAGAGCTTGGAGGCCGGAGATTTTTCGGCGGTACTGACGTACAGCATGAGCTATGAATAATACAACACTTTTTACTTAATATAACCACTGTGTCGCTTAGAAGGCGAGTGCCAATCCGAAACGGAGTACTGAGGTGATGCCCGATTGATGGTCGAATGGCAATGATTGTGTTACAGCCGAAAAAACATGCCATCAATAAAGATATTTGGAATTTACGATTTCATTGGTCTTTAGAAAAGCAGATATATCGGCACAACTTCAGTCGGGAACAGATTCACTCAAACCCATGTCGCTGGTAGGTACAGATCGTGAAATGATGTCGCGAGCTCGGAATACATTAGCCTTGCAAGTCAGTAGCATAGTGCCTTTTGGCTGTACCAAATATCCAGGCAGCATTTATTGTGTGTATTAATAAATGTGTTGTCTGATTAGGAATATGGCTAATAAACATAGAGGTACGATCAGGCATACGGGAGCTAGCTAACCATCGAGAAGAGCATCAAAGGTTTTATTAGCGAGCGTGGTAGTGATCGCCTGAGTCGCCACGGAAACGCATATTTAATTATCGGCGGCGATGAAAACTTGGGTCAGTCGAGCACTTGCCTGATTGTACATAATAACCCATTGACACCAATAAATTATACAACGAGGATCTTTCCGTATGTCAAATAACAATGGGATCAATAAACTCAGTTCTATCTCCGTCTCGGAGAGACGATCGAGCCTACGTTCCACATTCATATTATCTCTATTATTTTCATCTTTTTTCGGCTTGTTCAGTGCGCCGGCATCCTCTACTTGGATTGCGATGTCTGCTGCTAGCCTCGGAGATCTTGTTCAGTGTAATAGTGACACCGGAACAATATTTTGTCTTGAAGGTTCCTCCTCTGTATCGTGGACAACTGGAGATAATACACTCATGACCGTACGTAATGTGTCCAATGGTCAAAACTATACGGGACGGTGGATTGGTCTTTATGGCTCATTTTCAGGCACATTAGGAAAAGGCAATCCTACTGGTGGTAACTGCCTCGTTTCGGGTTGCTCTGGTGGTTTTGTGATAGGAACAGGAGGGAGCTTCGGTATACCAGGCCTCGCTCCGAGTCGTAATCTAGGTTCTCGTAGCCCTGGAACTATGGGGGGGACTGCTTATTTCCATGGTGTATCACCCGTCGCTCCAGGGCTAATGGGTTCATCAATAGGTAGCGTCCCTAATTCTTCTGTGGCATCATTCAGTATCCCAGTCAGCGACGCTACTTGGGTACTGGTAGTCGATGGGCCAAATGGAAATTATACAGGGCCATTTACTGGAACTTTTAGCGGCTATAGCGTATCTGACCCCATACCGTATATTGTGTATGTATGTTATGACAACCCAAGCTCGGGTCCATGCTCACCGAGCAACAGCACTACCTTAGCCACTGTCGCAACAGGAAGTGCTCAGCCTCCCATATATGTGCCACCTGAGGTGGTCGATCCGGAACCAATAACTTGTGAATTCGATATGCCCGATATTGATTTTGGCCAAGTTTCTGCTGGTACTACACAAGAACAGAGACAAGAATACTTTTCATCTGTGTGTTCTGATACCGCATCGGTTACCTTGAAGATCACTGATACTTCAGGGAGAACGGGTCCCTACACCTTTGCTGGGGGAGCCCTATCAGTGATATTTCCTGGCAGTGGATCCTCGAGTTATACCTTCTCCGTACCTGGGGGGGTAACTGATACCACACGCGTTAATGCTGTACTTTCAGGAGAAACAGTCAGCGGGACGTATAATTTGCCAATGGTAGTGACCGCAGAATACAATTAAATATAATTATCTGCCTCTCTTCTGCGTTTGCACGTAAAAGAGAGGCATCAAATTAGATATAGGCATTTAAAAACTTATTGAGTTACTTCATTTCATTAATAAGTAATACTATTAATAATATATTAATAGCTATTTTTTTAGCGAAGAGTTTCTTCTTTAGAAGAAAATAAAGAATATTGATGTAAACTACTTATATCTAAGGAACTATGTATAAAACTATGTTTCAAGTAGAAAGCAGGATCCTTCTCTTTCAATTCTTCAAAGACATTAGAAAAAAATTCAAATAGTGAAACATTTAATTGTATTAATATACAAAATAGCATATCGGTATCAATATGGCTGACTCCTCTTTCATATCGAGAAACCTGTTGCTGAGATATGCCGAGTTTATTCGCTAATTCTAATCCAGTCATTCCTCTGGAGCGCCTTAGTTCCATTAACTGGGATCCAATGATAACTTTAATCAATGTTTTTGTTTGATAAGTCTTTTTATTTTTCATTTTGTTTCCCTTAATGTAAAAAAATAACAAGGTAAAATGTAAAATATATGTTATAAATTATTCATTTGAGATATTATCACTGTAGTATAATAAAACACAATATTGTGACATTTTTCGATATTCTTTATAGGGCGATTTGGTTTTGTGGCGCAATATATAAAACCCATAAAAAACAACAAATAAAAACAAAATCATTTAAAGATCATCCAAATTTGTACTTTTTATTTAGTTTAATAAACTAAATTCACACATAAAAAAGGCAATTATCCCAAGAAGCAAATGGTAAATAAAATTAAATGCACAACATTAAAAGAGTAAAATAAAAACAAAATACCTGAAAATCAAACAAAGTCAGATTATTATAATTAAATTGATATTAATAATCATTCTCAATAAGTGGTCATTTCTGATAATATAATTAAACTTATTTATTCAATTAAGTTATAAGTAAGCTAAGTAATCGCTATGAGATTAAATATTTATTATAAGTACTTAACCTATAATGTCAGTATATTAAAAATTCATCGCTGCTATGCGTGATATATAAAAATCATTTGATCACGATATGAATATTGCTAAGCATATAATAATGCTAATTGATACCATGCTTTACTATGAATACTAAATGAAAAAATGAGTAATACTGACAAAATCATTATGGTAATGAAAGGGTTTCTATCACTTTCATCGTTATGCGGCGTTCTTTTTTAAGGAAGAAGTAGGTTCGTATTTATTTTAGGTCAAAATAAGCGTTACTGAAGATAGCAGATTCATAAAATCAGGTTATATCCTCTACGAATCCCTAGTTCATCGTGAAGCAACCTGCATAGTAGTGTATACAGCCGTTGAGATTATCTTTTAGTGTTTATTCAAGATGTATTAAATATTATGTTTACTTATCCATAATATTTGGATTAGAAATAATTTCAGTAAATTGGGCCGTTTAGCCCAATTTACTGAATAAAATCAAATTATCCCCTCTTCCTGTAGCACATCATGAAAATGCTGAACTTCTTCAGGCGTGGCCTGAATGCGTTGCATCGGGAAATCAAGCACATAAGGAATATTTTGTTGCGCACTGGCAACGGCGAGTACATAGGTGGCACCATTTGATTCTAACACGATAGGCGCACTCTTTTTCTTACCTGAATAACCTGTAGAGATTTGTTTTCCATCCAATTCGCGCTTATAGGTCGCAATAATTTGTCGATTGGCATTAATCACCTTGGCTGGGATCGCGATGAGTTTCAAAGGCTGACTGCCTACTGACAATAACTCTTTTCTCATTTTACTGATGCGTATTTGAGCACGAATAAAAAAGAAGATACAAAAAATAAATAAGCCAATTAACACAATGGTGGTAATAAAGCGGATCATCACGCTATCGACAGCCACATCCACAGTGAGTTTTGAATTATCTGTCGCATCCATCAATGGCATTACAGCGATATCTTTTCCGTTTAAGCCTAAGAAGGTGAAATTATGGGAGACGGCATTTCTTTTATAATGTAGATCAACGCTACAGTTGGTGATCACCAATAAACTGGTTTTGCATGAGCCATCAACATCAGCATCAACTGGAATGGCGTTTTGACCAATTTTATAGTCATAGGCGATATTCGGTAGTTGATAAGCACAAAATGCGGTTAATATCACCATGACGATAATTAAAAATAGGGAACGGAGCATGCCTCCATCCCCTGATAGTGGGGTTAATGTCAGCGCTCGCTGCGGGAAGGCATTTAAAACTTTATCTGAAAGTTGAAGATTATTTTGCACAGGTAAAATATCCATTTATGTTGATTTTTAGAGAATTATAAAGATCAGCTGAAGAATAATAATGAGATTATTACCAAAATGGCTATCATTTTTACGTGAAAAACCTTCAGTATAGAGGGTCTTGATTAGACGGTATCTTGGTGTATGACCTTATCCGCATCGATAAAAAGGAACTTAATTATGAGTAATACAAATATTCAAAATGGAAAGTTAACCAATAAAAAAGTAATTATTATTCATGGCTATACAGCATCACCTGAGAAAAACTGGTTCCCTTGGTTAAAGGCACAGTTAGAACAGCAAGGGGTCGTGGTGAAGGTACCTGCAATGCCTGATCCATTATCGCCTGACCCACAACGCTGGCAGCAACATTTGCTAGATGCACAGATTGAATTGGATAAAGATACTGTTGTGATCGGCCACAGTCTTGGTTGTGTCACGTTATTGCGTTATCTCGCTAGCCAACAGCAGCAGATAGGTGGTTATCTGCTAGTTTCTGGTTTTACCGAAGAGCAAGCAACATTACCTGAACTAAAAGCGCACACTGATATTTCCCTCGATTATGCGAATTTAAAATCATTGTCAGATAAGCGTATTTCAATTATTTCGAGCAACGATTCGATTGTTTCACCACAATCTTCTAGAACATTAGCGACTTTGTTAGAAACAGAGGTTATTACCGTAGAAAATGCAGGACATTTTTTAGACAGAGAAGGCTTTAGTGAATTTCCATTGATATTAAAAGTATTAAACTCTTAATCAATAACAGAGCGGGAGTGGCTCCCGCCTTGGTATTGTTTGATAGTTTACTTTTGCTGTTTGTTCATGACCCATGAACAAAGTTAACAAATGAACACATGGAAGAAGAGCAATTCCTGCTAATACTGCTAATACTATTCAGATGTACTGCGGTATACAGAGTAGCTTCCTAACCTATTTTTTAATGATTAGCTATTTCTTTTCTCGCTAATTCAGCTAAAAATGCGGAGCGGTTTTTATAGTGCCCGCTTTGAGCAATGTATTTATCAATTGCAGTTAATAAATTATTTGGCATTGTTAAATTGAACTTAATGGCTTTTGACTCGTATTTTGCTGGATCTATTTCAACGAGCCCAAGCATACCGTTATCTTCTTTTAACCTTACATCACCGATATAAACAGCAGGGTCACGTGGTGCGGGTACGTGGCCACCATTTTCTGTTAATACTTCCATGTGTTGTGCGAAAGCAGCTTGAGCATTTTTAATTGTGTCTTCAACACTGTCACCAGCAAAAAAACATCCTTCAATATCAGGGAAGTAGCCATCGAAACCATCTTCAGTTTTAAAGATAAAGAGTGGATATATCATATTTTTCTAGCCTCTACTTGTGTTGATGAGCTTGCAGAGAAAGGAGCGGGAAAAACCACGCTTTGATCCCACTTCCTGTGTTATAGCAATTTCAATCCTGAAATTTGTTGTGCTTGTCGAATGACGCCTTTTGAAGAATCCTTTCTCGGATGAGGAACAGTGATTATTTTATCAAATCCCTCTTTGGTTAAAGTTATATGACTACCTGTTTGCCTAGCTTTAACCCACCCATCAGCGATCAGTTTCTTGATTAACTCTGCACTGCTCATCAATCCTCCATTCGTTGATGTGGGTATAGTACCTACTATTTGTTTTTGAGTCAAATTGCAGTGGGTTCTATACCTACTTTATGTGGAGTGATGGAAAATGCATAAAGCAAAACTAATATATGATATCGGGCTGATTTAAATTGCAGCTGGCGGGATTGGCTCCCGCCTTGGTAGGAGTGACTAACCTATTTTTTTATCCACAGCGCCAGAAGCTAAATAACCTTTATGGAAGCTAGCTTGCCTTGGGGAGATGCGTGCAACTGCCTCGGCGGAGCATGATGCATCGACTAATACAAAGCTCGCATCATCGCCTACCACAGGCCAAACTTGCTGACCTTTATTATTTAACGGTAGTTTATTACCCGTTGCGATAGCTAATGAACGCGATAGCGATAACTCGTCAGGGCGGGTATATAGCTGCGCATACAAATTGGCTTTTTCTAACATGTCACCTAAACCAAAAGGTGACCAATGGTCAACCACACTGTCCGTTCCAGACATTACAAATACGCCATTTTCATTGAGTGTTTTTAATGGCATATGTAACGTGCCGATTGGCACGGTGCTGGCAATGCTAATTTGTTGTTCAGCAAGGCGTTTAGCGGTTTCATCGGCTTGTTCAGGGGTTAATGTAGCGAGTGCGAATGCATGGCTGATAGTGACTTTACCTCGTAAACTGCGGTTTTTATCGACAGTATCAATCATGTATTCAATGGCTGCGCGGCCTGCTGGGCTGGTTTCATGTAAATGAATATCAACACCTTTATTATAATCCAATGCAATTTGGAACATGGTATCGAGAGATTTTTCCATCGCACCATCCACATTGGTAGGATCAAGTCCGCCCACATAATGAGCACCTGCCTGCATGGCTTCTCGCATGAGAGGTTCTGACTTGGACAATAATAAACCGTGCTGTGGAAACGCGACGATTTCACACGTGAGATCTTGTTGGTGCTCATTCAGTACGGTGATCAGCGCTTCTAAGTTTTTCAAACCTGAAACCGGTTCGATATTGCAATGGCTACGTGCAGTTGTCGATCCTTTAGATTGGATCAGTTTGATCAGCGCATGTGCACGCTCTTGAGTATAAGGTTGTAATTCAGGCAGGAGTTTTTGTTCCAGAGCGATCATATCCAGTATGGTTTTACCTTCGCGTGATCCAGGGGCTTGCCAAGGGCCGCCATAGAAGGTTTTATCCAAATGAATATGCATGTCGCGAAAAGCTGGCAACATTAATTTACCACCAGCACTATAGTAACTTAGCTCACTATTTGTATGCTGTTTATTAGGTAAGATAGCCGCTATTTTGCCCTCGTTAATTTCAAGGGTTTGTAGCGAAGTTTGAGTCCCAATAACCGTGTTATCACGGTAGTTAAAGCCCGTTTCCAGTAATACATCATCAAGATAATAGTGTTTATCTTTAATTGTTGATGTACTGCTGGTAGGCAGTGTATTGGTTTCTGCGGCTGCGATACCAGATATAGCACCAAATAGAGTGCAAGTTGCCGCTAATTTTGCACCAGTAGTAAGGAACTCTCTTCTGTTAGATCGCATAGAAACTCCTTAATCAAGCGATGTCAGGTTACAGTGTGTAACCCGACTGGATATACTCGTTATCTTTCAAGTTGCAGGGCTTTCGTTAAGGTATAAATGACTACACTACGCTCGACGGATCACCGTGTTGATCGATGTTCTTCGCCTCTCTTCGCTTGTCGCCTACCTGCAACTCGAATTATTTAGAGTGTAAATCATTAACCTTGAATGATATGAGTACCGGTTTCGCCACGTAATGCTTGTGGTAGCTTTTCTGGCGTGGTGATGATCACACGTTTACCACCATTAGCGATGAATGACAGACTAGCCTCAATTTTTGGTAGCATACTGCCTGCTGGGAAGTGCCCTTCCTGCATATATTGCTGTATGGCCGTGGTGGTCGTTTCACCGAGTGCTTGCTGCTCAGGTTTGCCAAAGTGGATGCACACTTTTTCAACACCAGTGGTAATGATCAAGATATCAGCTTGCAGCTCTTTTGCTAACAACGTCGTCGATAAGTCTTTATCGATAACGGCATCAACACTTTGATAGCCACCATGACCGTTACTGATGACAGGGATCCCGCCGCCACCAGCGGCAATGACGACATAATCGTTGTTACTCAATGTGCGGATGGCAGCTGATTCGATAACACGTTTTGGTTCTGGAGACGCAACGACACGGCGGTAGCCACGCCCAGAGTCTTCCACAAAGTGCCAATCAGGGTTGGCTTGTTTTAGCTCTTCGGCCTGCTCTAAGCTGAAAAATGCCCCAATAGGTTTGGTGGGTGAATGGAAGTTAGGATCGTTTTTATCCACTTCCACTTGAGTCACAACTGTAACGGCTTGGCGGTGGTGGCGTGATGCCAAAGCATTCGTCAGCGCTTGTTGTATTAAATAGCCAATACCACCTTGGGTATCGGCAACGCAGTTAGCTAATGGTGTTAATGGTAAACCTTCTACTGAATGAGCGATCTCCGCACGACGTAAATCTAAACCAACTTGCGGGCCATTACCGTGAGTGAGTACGATATTGTAGTTACCTTCCAACATATCGCAGACATGAGATGCAACTTCTTGCACAGCTTTTTCTTGAGACTCAATAGACTGGCTGTTGTTATCTTTGATAATACTGTTGCCCCCGATGGCAACAACCACGAGTTCTTTCATTATTAATGTGTCCTGATACAGAGTGTCATTGTTGATGCGCTAGGCGCACCAACAATTAAAGGTTAGTGGTATTACGCTGATTTACTTATTTTTTCAGCTTTTTCAGATTGTTGTTGTTCTACAGTTTTGCCTTTATCCAAAAAATACTTCATAACAAACAAGCCCGCCATCATGAGGTAAGCGTACACAAACATCAAGGCAGATCCCTGTGCAATTCCTACCATTGGGGAGTGAATTATTCCAAAGAATACTAATAACGCACCTACAGCAGCGGCGATAGCACCACGTAGAGGTTGATTTAAGATTGCGAAGATGGCGATACAGCCCCAAAGCATACTGGCTAGCGGTGCGCCATTACCTAGATGTACCAAACCTTGATAGTAAACCCCTTTGCTGAGTAAAACATCGGTGCCAATTTGTGCAGCAGAGGTTCCTGCCGCGCCCATCATGCTATTCATCATGGTAAGGGCCCAGTTGGCTATCCAAGGGAACAAACAGATAAAGATCACAGGGACTTCAATTTTAGGTGTTTCTCGCACCACTTGGTTAGCCGTGACAACACCGATAAATACTAAGATTGGCACGATAGCGGTCATTGGAATGATGGCTAACATGAAGGCACCTAAGCCAAACAGTGGCACGATAAACATGGTGATACCAGAAGCTAATGTATAACCAATACTTGCTCCCATCGCTTTCCAACCTGCATGACCGACATACACAGTGACAGGGAATGGATTACCCATAAAACAGCCGACAGTAGATGATAAACCGTTAGCTAACATTACTTTACGAGTATTGTATTCATCGCCTGCGGCATGCGCACTTTCAATGTTCTCAAGGTCAAAAATATAGTTTGCTAAGCCTAGTGGGACGGCAGATGCAAGATAAGGCAGTGCGTGTGGTAGGCCTTGTAAGAAGCTATCAATATGAATACCTGGTGGGTTAAAGCCAAATGATGACATCGAGGATTTAATCGCTTCAGGGCTTTGTAGGCCAGAAATCCATGCTAGTGCAGTACCGGCAATGAGCAGTAATAAGCCTGTTGGAATACGGGCAAAAATAGGTTTTTTACCAAACCAGTTAATAAAAATCAGCAGTAACACAATAAATGAAACCGTTGGTGCTTCAAATGCTTGCAGCATCGGATTCATGGCAAGTAATAACAAACCCAATCCAGATAGGCAGGAAAGTAATACGGTACGCGGGATCATTTTACGAATGGTTTCGCCAAGGAATGAGCCACCGACAAGGATCATCGATTCAACAAAACACCAAACGAGTGCAATTTGGATAGCAAACTCGGCGTTTTGGGTTGTTTGGTAGACTGGCATGATGACCAAAAAGGTCACTGTAAAGATAGACGGTGCACTGGGTCCAGATGGCAGGGCGGTAACATCATCGCGTCCGGTTTGTTTTGCCAGTTGCTGTCCAAAATAGGCATAGCTGATACTGGCGAGTAATACGGCAAAACCAAAAGCGGGGGCAATACGCCCATAAACAATCTCTTTCGGGATACCGACCACAAAGATCAGCAACCCCATCATGGTGAGTAGGTTAGTTAAGTTATTGGTCATTAGGCCAAAGTAGGCCGCCCAGTCACCACGTTTCCATTTTAGTTTCATTATACTCATGGAATGTATCCTTCAAGGAAGAGACCGCGTGTGCAGTCAAACAATTAAAAGCCCTTGGTAAAAAATTGTTATTGTTGGGTGCCCAGCTGAAACTGGGCACTTATTGCACAACTAAGCGTATTTTTCTGCGTAAGCTAACATTGCTTTTTCAAAGCAATCAAATGGTGGATGAACAATACCGGCACCAATCATACCGATACCTGCGTCTTTATGAGCGATAGCCGTATTGATGACCGGAAGGATACCGCTAGCGGCGACTTTAGTAATATCAATCGCAGTTGGAATACCCATAAATCCAAGTAATGGAATGGTCACGTTCGGGTTTTCACCCAAGGTGATTTCACGCATTTGTCTTGAAAAATCAACGGCTTCTTCAACAGTCCCACCCACAAGAGCAACAATCGCTGGCGCTGTTGCCATCGCAAAACCACCGATGCCATACGTTTCCGTGATCGCCGAGTCACCAATATCAAGACCTGAGTCTTCAGGTTTATAGCCCGCAAACATTGGGCCAATAACTTGCTGTGATGGTCCTGTGAACCACTGACCAGGTAATCCGCTGATACGTAAACCGAATTCAAACCCGTTACGTGCCATTGTCGTGACAACCGTGCTGTATTCGATGCCATGGGCAGCATCCATGGCGGCTTTACACATTGCCATCCATGTTGGGCCTGAGAAATAATCACTACTTGCCACAAAATCAAATACGTCTTTTTGCTGGGCGACAGTAAAATCCGTTTGGATAATATAAGGGGTTAACGCTTGGATCAGTAAAGTGGTGCCTGCATTATTGCGGTTGTGGCATTCATCACCCATATGTAATGCTTGAGCTAACATCAGGCGTAAGTCAATTTCGCCTGCGAGTTTCATCGCATCACGTAGCATTGGGCCTAATACATCTCGCATCCAATTTAAACGGTCGATCACGCTTTGGTCATTGGCGCCCATACGTAAAATTTTCGCCATCTGCTCACTCAGGTTAGTGAAAGCGCGGTTACCGTAAGTTTTGTTTTCAACGATATGCATAAACATGGAGGCAGAGGTGACACCTGCCATCGAACCCACACAATCATGTTCATGACAAGGTGAGAAAATAATCTCACCGGAAGCGGCAACACGCTCTGCATCAGCTAAGTCAGTGGCTAAGCCTTCGAAGACTAATGCGCCTGTGACCGCACCTTTCATTGCGCCACACATATCTTTCCATGCCACAGGGGGACCTGCGTGCAGTATGGTATTTTTAGTCATACCGGGTACGACATTAATTGCTTGGTCATAACCGACTAATACAGGTTGTGACTGAATAATCCGCTCAAGCGCTTGTGCATTGGCCGCGGCAATTTTTTCCTGTAGCGCTGCATTACTTTCAATTTTGTCTAGCGCGTGGATCACGGCAACATTGCCTTGTCCCGGAGGAGTCCAATTTAAATGTGTGACAGGAACATGTTGTTTTTTCAGATCATCACTGAACATTTCGATGCCAACATTAATCACATTCAATGGTTGCTTAAATAATGAAGTCATTATGCGTTCTCCCCTTTCCAGACAAACTCACGTGCTAACAAACCGGTATTGGTGCTACTGCTTGCCCAAATCACGCCTGTATCGGTTAGCATTTTTACTTGTGCCTCCATTGAGGGTGTATCTTGGTCTGTACCCAGCACATAACCTAAAATTTCTAATTCGCGACCATCTTGTTTAGCGATATCTTTTGCTGCTTTGATAGCTTCAATCATCACGCCAACGGGGTCTTCATGAGAGCCATAACCGAGCACAAAGTCCATGACGATCACACCCACTTCAGGGTCACGCGCTTCTTGCAATAGGCGCTCGATACGATTCGTTGGGTCAATCATTGGGTGTGGCTTGCCGTTGGTAAAATCATCATCACCAAAATCAAGGAAAGTGTGAGCGATACTGCGATTGAGATCTTTTAAGCGATAGTCAGGGTTTGGCTGAATGTTGCTGTAAACATCATCATATTTCTCGAGGGCGGCAAACATGGCTTCGTCGCATAAGGTTCCGCCACAGAATAGACCTCGAATATATTTTTGCTGAGGGGAGAGTTTTGCTCGTACCTCTTCAATTAACGGCCAATTTAAAGAGTGCAGATTGAGATCTTCTTTTTTGATCCCCGTTAGTAGAACCGCTTTTAACGCCGCTTCTTTGGTACTTTGCGCAAAGCTGAGTCCAGCTTTATCTTCTGGGATCGGTTGGCTACCAAGGAAGCAAACGACGACAGGTTTATGACATTTCTCGGCTTGCTCTAGGACTTTTTTAGCAACCGCAGGTGCTGGTGGTTTGGAAATTAAAGCGATCACTTTGGTTTCATCGTCGGCGTCGAGCATTTTTAGGGCATCAATCATCATGATCCCGCCGATCTTTTCACTCAGATCGCGCCCACCTGTCCCGATCAGCTGTGAAACACCCGCACCAAATTCATGAATACGTACACTAAGCTCTTGGCTACCCGTTCCTGATGCCCCAATGATACCAATACTGCCACGGCGTACGCTGTTACCAAAACAGAGTGCCGCACCATTAATAATCGCGGTTCCGCAGTCAGGTCCCATCATTAATAAACCTTTACGGCTGGCGAGTTGCTTGAGCGCTAGCTCATCATCGATGGAAACGTTATCCGAGAACAGCATAACGTTGAGATCGTTTTCGAGTGCAATACGCGCCTCACGAGCAGCAAACTGGCCATTAACTGAAATCACCGCCAAGTTGCTTTCAGGGATATGGGTATGGGCTGAATTAATGGTGGCATATTTGGCTTCGTGCTGTGAACCACCTTGGTTTTTCTTATTAAAGAGTTCTTCAATGGCAATTAAAGTCGCTTCATTAGCTTCATCGCTGCTGCCTTTAATGATGATCATTAAATCACCATTTTTAGCGTCTTCTAATTCAGGGGTTAATAGCCCTAAATTTCTGAGTACTCCCTTATTCATTTCTGTTGCCATCGCCACAAAGGCTTGCTCGACATTATCGAGCTGATTCGCTTTTGTGGAGATAGACATCAGTGATACGGAATCAAAATACGTATTCTTTTTGATGACAACTTTAGTCGACATACCTTTCTCCAAAATAATGGGTAAGATACAAAGCGTCACGAATGCCAAATAGCATGTCGCTGCCTGAACTAGACCCGATATCTAAAATCTGACGAAACTGTGGATAAATATCTTTTTTGCTTGCTGCTACTAACATTTGCAGTAGCTGTAATATGTTTTCTCGATATTGATGATTAATGGCTTTTTCTAAGGTAATGGCACTGACTTTGGTGGTTGTTGTGCGTGCATTATTAATACCTTGTTGAAACTGGCATTTAAGATGTTGTAGTGGATGGTGTTTGAGCAATAAAAATGCCATTAGCCCCACTAAATAGTCATCTGCCGATGGTGTTAAACCAATGCCTAACCCAATAAATTGTTTAATAATATCTGGTAGTATTTGATATTGCTGTTTTAGCAATGCATTAATTAATTCATTTCGCAATAAATTTAATTTTTCAGATGTGGCTAAATAAAATAAGTTATCACCACAATAATTAAATAACGAATTCCCTTCTGTTTTTAGAAGTTCATCAATGATATTTACCTTGTTATTTAAAAAAGAAAGGTACTGTTTTTGGTTTATTTTATTAGGATTAAAAAAAATTTCTTTTGGAAGCCATTTTTGACAAAAAGAAAAAGATAAAAAATAATGGTCAGCCAAATAAATAATTTTTTCAGAAAAATAAACCTGATCCCCTTCCTGTAAATTTAATCGAGTAAAATCATTGTTTAATATTCGACAACTGTTTGGCGCATTATCTAATTCAGTACTGAGCAAAGTAAAAAGTGTATCACCTACAGAAATATTGAGTGCTTTATGAAATATTTGCTCTACTGTACCTGAAAAAGCAGGCTGATCTAACAATTGCAGAAATGCTACATCAGCCGAAATACCATACAGTTGTTGTCGTTGAGTCTTGATGGTATCCACAAGCCTCCTTGTGATGCATTATGCGCCAGCCGCTATCAGCAATTCCGCAATTTCGTGATAACCTTTTTCACGTGCTAACTCTAAAGGTTTCTTACCGTATTTATCGGTCATATGAGGGTTTGCGCCATGGTCGAGCAGCAGTTTGACGATTTGTTGTTGTTTCTCTCCGCCATCATTGAGCACGATAGCTTCAAGTAAGGGTGTCCAGCCAACAAAGTTGGTGTGATTAACATTAATTTCTGTTTTTTCTAGTAGCTCACGAACGATTTCAACATGACCTTTTTCGCTAGCAGGGGTAATGCCTACGCCACCAAAGCGAGTTAATAAATCTAAATTTGGTTTCGCTGGAAGTACGATACGCAATAATGTTAAATCATTATTTAAGCAGCTTAATAAAAATGGGTTAAAACAGGTTTGATCTTGTTTATTAATATCAGCACCCGCATTAATCAGAAATTTAACGCATTCATAATGTTTATTGAGGCTGGCATTGACAATAGCAGTACGTCCTTGGCGGTTGGTGATATTGATATCAACCCCTTTTTCAAGACAGCTTTTTAATATGTCTAGATTGCCTTGCTCTGCGGCGGATAAAAATTCCTGTTCGATTGTCATGATAGTCCCCTGTTAAGGTTGTTAAACCCAATATTTCTTTATAGTCGCTGTACTTCAAGTGACAGCGCTGTTCGTTAAGGTATAAGTGACTGTGCTCACTGGCACATGTCAGCGTATTTGCTATGCCCTTCGCGACTCTTTTGCTTGTTGCCTAGCTGCGCCTCGAACTACTTAGAGTATAAAAATCTATCTGATATTTATGATGAACTCAGCATAGCAAGCACTTAATAGAAATAGAATCCATTTAAATTTAATTCATCAATAGTGAATGCCATTATTGAATTATATTCAATAATTATACTTTTTTGTGCGGAGAAGCATTATTTTTTAGCCATTTTTGATATTTTTTGTCCAAAAAAACGGCAAATCCATCAAAAAATATTGGCTAATGAGCGAGTGGAAAAATAATTTAATGAGTTTTGTGACGGGTATCAAATTAAGCGTTTCATAACGGTTAAAAATGTAAATTGATTGTTCAGAAATAGCATGTTGTTCTATGTGACTTTTAGTTATAAGCTTATAAATATTAATTAGTTATCTGATTTTGTTAATTTTTTTTAGGTAAAATTAGGCGAAAAGTGGCATTCATTATTTATGCCTCGGTATGTCGATCTATTTCTGTTAATCTAGTAAATAGCGCGGCTAAATTAATCTGATTTAGCAGTTATTAAATATAATTCACAGAACCTGTTCTTTTTGATTGTTTTTTCTCCAGTTTGGACTTCCAGTATGAACTCGATATTTACCGAAGAAAATTTACTGACCTATACCACCGCGGCAAAATACGCCAGTTTTAGCAAAGCCGCAGAGGAATTGGGAATTACCACCTCAGCTGTCAGTTACACCATCAAACGCATTGAAACCTACCTCGATGTCGCGTTGTTTATCCGAGATACTCGTAATATTGAATTGACGGAAGCGGGTTATTATTTTTACCGTAAAGCCACTGATTTGCTAAATAACTTTCATCTGATTAAAAAAAGCATTTATTCGATTGAACAGGGCATAGAAGCACGGGTGCGTATTTGTATCAATCAGCTGTTATATACCCCGTATCATACCGCTAAGTTATTACAAATCCTTAAAAAGCAATTTCCTACTTGCCAGATCACGGTAACGACTGAGGTGTATAATGGTGTATGGGATGCGATCATTAATAACCATTCGGATATTGCAATTGGGGCGCCTGGCACATTAATGGATGGAGGCGGCATTGATTATACCGAAATAGGTGCTATTCATTGGCAATTTGCCATTGCGGCAACTCACCCACTGGCATTGATGCCTGAGCCTATTGCTGAGAGTCAGCTACGGTTATATCCAAACATCATGGTGGAAGATACGGCACATACAATTAATAAACGAGTGGGTTGGCTGCTACATGGTCAAGAAGCGATACAAGTTCCTGATTTTAATACTAAATGCCAATGCCAGATTTTAGGGGAAGGGATCGGCTTTCTGCCTGATTATCTGGTGAAAGAACATGTAAAAAGTGGTTTATTGGTGATTAAGCAGATCCAAAATCCACGACAGGATTCACACATGTTATTAGCCACTCAGCACTCAGCTACAGGGTTAGTCACACAATGGATCCGTAGAGAATTTGCTGCAAATGGTATGTTAACTAAGTTATATAGTGATATTTTAAAACCCATCAACCAATGAAGGGTTGAGGTTATTGATGAAGCGGGATAAAAGTGTTTTTTCCCGCCCCGTGCTGTCAGCTGAAAATCAATGAATTGGTTTTCCTCGTTTATTTTAAACGTTAACGACTACTAACCATTATTGGGAAGCGACGTCCAACGCTTTATCGATAGCATCTGAGATAACGCTGCCATGGTTTTTATCAGGGAATAAAGTAAATTCACATATGCGCTCGTGGTTATCAATTTTAGCGCATAATTGCCGTGCGCTAATCCAGCTAGAGCGGGATTGGTAGTGCTTAATTTGTTCTTCACTTAGTTTTGATAAATCAGGCTTTTCTTCTAAACCACCTAAAGTGATAAACAGTGGTGATGCTTTTTGTGGCTGAGTGAGTTTGCCCAAATTAATCATTTCACCTTTACCCCACCATAATGAAGGACTCGCCGAGACAAATGCATTGAATGCATCGGGGTGGTTTTGATAGGCCATCAACGTAAATAAACCGCCAAATGAGTGCCCGAAGAGAGTTTGCTTTTGTTTATCAAAACTAAAAACGTGTTCAGCCCAAGGACGAATTTGACTATTAAGAAATTGGTATAATTCGTCAGAACCCCCACCTTGTTGGAAATCACTCCCTGAAACCCGCGGAGTGTAGTCGTAATCACGCAATGATTTAGGAAAAGCTTCATTAATTGGATAACCAATACCAATAATGATAGGTAGCTTATCAGCAGGCAGCTGTTGTATTGCACGGTTGACAACCAATGGAAATAAGCCATTCCCATCAAGCATGTAGAGTATTGGCCGTGAATTACCCGCAGCATGTGGTATGGCACTAAAAATCCGATAACTGCGTGTTCCTTGAGTACTACGGGTATTTTCCATGTCGTGATGTTGTACGTCATAGAATTGACTGACTCGCTCATCTAATGAGGGAGGTACTTGTGATGGTCGAGCAAAGGCAGTAGACAACGTCACGGTGAGTATTAAACCAGAAATAATTAATTTACTTATCATATTCAGATAGACAGCATACAGAAAAGCAGATATCAGATGATACCTGCTTTTTAAGGTTAAAATATATTAAAAACTCACATCAACATTTGCCCAATAACGGCGACCGTCTTCAACGTCCCAGTTACCGCCTTGCTTATCGATTTTAGGGCCTTTTTCATCTGCGATATTCAGTACCGCTAAATTGAGCTTAGTATTTTTCAACAGTTGATAAGTCATCCCAACATCCATCGTGGTGTAACCGCTACGGTAGCGTGGTTTGGTATAACCATTACGTTGGGATGCCCAAACTTGTTCACCTTCGTAGTGGGCTCGGGTATACAGATTGAGATCGTCACTGTAGCGCCAATCTAATTTTGCATTTGCAGTATGTTTTGGCGTTTTATCTAACGGATAGCCTTTGAGTGACTGACCACTAGACAGTTTTTCGTCATTGCTTTCACGTTTTGAATCCACATAGGTATAATTCAGACTAAGTTTCCAATCTTCAGCCAGTGGGATCCCCGTTGCAACTTCAATGCCTTTAATATTCGCTTTACCCACGTTGTCATATTTGTAGATATTAAAGTTAGTTCCTGACTCTTTTTCCCCTGTTGCATAACTTGTTAGCTTGTTTTTAAAGTCAGTATTAAAGAAGGTTAGGCTGGCATTGAACCCTGATGCATGGTCATACGCAATACTGATTTCTTCGTTCAGGCTTTTCTCGGGTTTTAAATTTGGATTGCCATAAATGATCCCTTTACCACCTTGGGTTGATGTCCCATAACCTGCACTGATTTCACGTAAGGTTGGCGCACGGAAAGCTTGTGAAACCCCACCTTTAATGGTGATTTCATCAGTCAGATAATAAATGGCATAACCTCTTGGGTTCCAATGATTGCCATAGGTTTCATGGTGATCTAACCGCAAACCACCAGTTAAAATCAGGTTATCTGTTGCAGTAAACTCATCTTCAACAAATAAGGCGTGTTGATCTACCGACATCGAGGTCTTTTCCATGGTTTCTGGTGCAACCAGCGAGCTGTCTTTTAATTTAGCATGTTGATATTGGCCACCGACAGTGAGCACGTTATCAGGTAAAAAGGCGACAACTTTGCCGTCAACGACCGTATTGGTGATGTCAGGGACGCGTTCTTCATAACCACCGACCCATTTTCCTGTGGCATCATCGCGTTTTTGTGACTTAGTTTTGCGTTTTGTTTGTTCTTGATAAACGCTCATTTCAGTTTTGATCACATCCCAATCACCTTTATAGGTTAAGGCCATATGATTACGGTTGTTATGGATCTCTGTTTTGTCGTTATCTTGCTTTAATCCGCCGCGGATTTCGTAGTCGCTAATTGATTTACCCGGTGTTGCGGTTCTTTCTTGGGTTGTTCTACCAGCTTCAAGTAAAAAGGTTTGGTTTTCTAATGGCGTGAAAGTCAGTTTAGCGGTCAGGCTGCGATTATCTTTTTGGTCATGACCTTCAAGAATTTTATCTTCTTGGCGATAATCTCCTCCGCCATATAATTGTAACCCTAACTTGTCTTTGATCAGAGGGCCTGAAAGATAGAAGTTACCGTCAGTTGAGTTACCGCTATCACTGTTTTCCTGCAAAATACCGCCCATGGCGACATTACCATGCCACTCATTGGTGACTTTTTTCGTGATAATATTAATTACCCCGCCCATGGCATCAGAACCATATAAAGAAGACATTGGGCCACGGATCACTTCAATACGTTCAATAGCCTCAACGGGAGGCATAAAACCAGCTTCGTAACCACCGCTACCATTTGGGCGCGATTCACGGCTATTTTGGCGGCGTCCGTCCACTAGTATCAGGGTGTATTCACCCGGTAGACCACGAATATTAATATCTTGTTTATTCGCACTGCCAACAACACTGACACCTTCAACATCTTTAACAGCATCAGCAAGGTCACGGACGGGTTTATTTTGTAGTTGTTCTTTGGTGATGACGGTAATACTGGCAGGTGCATCACGTAATTGTTGTGAATAGCCTGACGCAGTGACAATCATTTTATCTGCATCTTCTTGAGCGAGAGCATTAAAAGAGGCTGTAGCAGCGATAACAGCAGCCGCTAATCGTGTGTAGTGGCAGTGAATTGACATAGTATCCCCTAGTAAATGAAAATCTAAATGTAAATGATATTGATAATCATATCTTGTACGAATACTACCATTGATATGTGCAAAAAATAAATACGAGATTCATTAACTAAAGTATCTTTAAGAGGGAATTAACACGAATGGGGCAAGGTGATAAATCAGTGCTAACAAGAATACTGAAATAAATTAACAGTGTTGAGTTAGCTGTAGAGAATATTGAGATGGGTGCTTCATAGATATAGGTGCGTAGCCGTTAGCTACGCACATTGAGCCTTATTATTGTTTGGCTTTCTTAACCTGCTCGACAAAGTTTGCTTTGGTATCTTTTTTACAGGCATCGATCACGAGAGGAGTGATGGTTTGGATACCATCAACATCAAGTACCGCATCTTCAACTTTATCTTTTTTGGTTAATAGTTCACCAACACCGACCGCGGTTGGATAGAAATTATCGTCGATAGCTAAAAATTCTTCACAGGTCCACTCTGCAACAGGCTTAGCTTCATCTTTCTTATCTGCTGCCATTGCAGACATACTCGCTAATGAGGTAATAACCGCACCGATAACAAAATATTTTTTCATCATTTCACCTTAATGTTTAACGTTCAATAAATGTAGTTTTCATAGAAGGTTGTAATAGAGTTAGAAAATCGAGCGTCCTATTCTTTAATAATCATAGATGATGAAAAATAAAATTTAAAGAGCGTAAATCGATGGTATTTATATGATTATTGCTTTCCAATGCTATTTTGTTAAAGCTTGAAATTAAACACTAATGACACCGCTAAATGATAATGAATATAAAATGCTAATTAAGTATTATTTAATTGACGTCATTTTTACTTTTATTAAAACTATTTATGGGTATACTTTTTTAATCAACTAAAAATAAAATTTAAATTTATTATCAATTCTTGACTGGTATTAATGCCAGCTATTACATCGCCCAAAGGGAAAAGGTTTAGACTAACGACTCGTAATACTTCACGTTGTGCCATCTAGTCGCACCTCGAATTATTGAGAGTACACATAGGTCTAATAGAGTGGAAGCATCCATTGTCGAAGCTGTTAAAGCGGAGAAACCTTTCTATGCCTTTAAAGAGTCAAACATCTTGTGTGATCACTATCTCGAATGTTCCTAGCACCAAACGGATCTTAGTGATAGATGTCGGCGGCACTCACGTCAAACTCTATACCGCACCAAATACACCAGCAATTGAATTTGTTTCTGGCGATAAAATGACACCAGAACAATTTATTCATGATATTAATCAATATGTTGACCCTACTTCATTTGATAGTGTGAGTATTGGTTTTCCTTCGCCTATTTCAGGTAACCGTATTCTTAAAGAACCGGTTAATTTAGGGGAGGGCTGGGTTGATTTTGATTTAGTGAATGCTTTTCCATGCCCAATTCGCCTGATTAATGACGCAGCCATGCAGGCTGTAGGTAGCTATGAAGGTGGCAGTATGTTGTTTTTAGGATTAGGAACGGGGCTAGGGAGCGCTTTGGTGGTTAATCAACAACTACAACCTATGGAGATAGCCCATCTCCCCTATCTTGAACATGATTATGAATATTATGCGAGTGAGCATTATCGTGAATTGGTTGGCGATGAGGTATGGCGACAAAGCGTATTGACGATTGTGGACTATTTTTATCAAGCATTAATGCCGGACTACATTGTGATTGGTGGAGGTAATGTGCATCACTTTACTCAATTACCTAAGTATGTCCGACGTGGAGATAACGACAAAGCCTTTCTTGGTGGGATCAGAATTTGGGGAAATAACCTATGAATCAATCATCTGTAAATCAGCTTCAACTAGGTTTTATTGGACTTGGCAGAATGGGCGCTGCGATGGTACGCCGCATCCAGCAAGCCGGCATTTCATGTGTGGTATATGACCAAAATGCAGCGATCCGCCAGCAATTGCCTGATAGCGTCATTTTTAGCCACTCTCTTGAAGAGATGGTGAAAAATATGCAGGCACCAAGACATATTTGGTTGATGTTACCTGCGGCCGTGGTTGACACAGTGATCGCTCAACTGAAGCCATTATTAGAAAAAGGTGACACGCTGATTGATGGGGGTAATTCTCATTTCACTGAGGATATTCGCCGAGCCAATGCATTAAAAGCCGAAGGACTGCACTATATGGATGTGGGTGTCAGTGGCGGAGTATGGGGTGAAGAGCGTGGTTATTGCCAAATGATTGGTGGGCCGAAAGAGCACTATCAATATTTAGAGCCAGTTTTTCGTGCCTTAGCTCCGGGAGTGGATGCCGCACCACGTACGGAAGGTAATAACGGTGAGCCTTCTCCAGCGGAACAAGGTTATTTATATTGCGGCCCTAGTGGCGCCGGCCACTTTGTCAAAATGGTTCACAATGGCATTGAATATGGCTTGATGGCCGCTTATGCGGAAGGTTTGAACATCCTGAAACATGCGGATCAAGGGCTAAATCCAGTTGCGGCGGATGCCGAAACTGCACCACTTGAGCATCCTGAATATTATCAATATAAGCTACCGGTTGGTGAGATCAGTGAGCTATGGCGCCGAGGTAGTGTCGTTGGATCATGGTTGCTTGATTTGATCGCACAAGAGATGCATCAATCACCCGATCTCGAAAATTATGCAGGCCGAGTCTCTGACTCAGGAGAAGGCCGTTGGACATCCACTGCGGCAATCGATCTTGGTGTGCCTGCACCAGTCCTGACTAGCGCGCTCTATTCACGTTTCTCTTCCCGTGATAATGATTTGTTCGCTGATCGTGTTCAATCGGCAATGCGTCATGCGTTCGGTGGACATAAAGAAAAATCCGCCGATCAAGGGGGATCCAAATGAGCCGTTCTTCTTTAGTGATCTTAGGAGCAAGTGGTGATCTAACCAAACGATTATTAATGCCATCACTATTTCGTTTGCATCGACTGGGTTTGATCCCTGACTTGAATATTATTGGTTATTCGATTGATAAATGGGATCGCGACGCTTTTTTAAAACATATTCATGATGCCCTTGCTGAATTTATTACAGACTTCAATGAGACAGAATGGAAAGCTTTTAGTGAACAGCTAGATTTTGTTAGTGGTTCACTTGAAGCGGATGCATTACGAGCACTGGAAGGCAAATTAACGCCATCGGCTCTGTTTTATCTCGCATTACCGCCAACTTTATTTGGACAGGCAGCGCAAGCGATTGGGGAAGCAGGATTATCCAAAGAAGAGGGTGACAATTGGCGACGTATTATCATTGAAAAACCATTTGGTACCGATTTAGCGTCTGCAAAATTACTACGTGAACAAGTCCACGCTTATTGGGACGAATCACAGGTTTATCGTATCGACCACTTTCTTGGTAAAGAAGCGACACAAAATCTGATGATTTTTCGTTTTGCTAATCGTGTATTGGCACCTGTTTGGAATGCCGAGCATATCGAGCAAGTACAAATTACCTATGCAGAGACGTTAGGGGTTGAAAACCGAGCGGTCTATTATGACCACTCGGGCGCCATGCGCGATATGTTACAAAACCACCTAATGCAGCTATTAACCTTGGCAGCGATTGAACCATTAGGTCGCTGGGATGGTGAAATTCTGCGTGATCATAAAGTTGAAGTGTTGAAATCAATTCGCCCGACCGATGATATGAACGCAAATGATTGGGCGGTGCGCGGGCAATACTGCGCAGGGCAAGTCAATGGTGAAACGGCAACGGATTATTGTAACGAGCCGGGGATCCCTGTGGATACGAATACAGAAACTTTCGCGGCATTGCGAATTGAGATTGATAACTGGCGTTGGAAAGGCGTGCCATTTTATCTGCGTAGTGGTAAGCGGTTAGCCAATAACTACGCAGAAATTGCGGTGCAGTTTAAAGCTCCAGCGGGCGCGCTGCCGGGAGGCGTTGAAGTCGATAATAATTGGCTCGTCTTTAGGTTATCTCCAACCATGGGTATGGATATGCACATGACGGCAAAATTACCCGGTATGCATTTGAATACGCATGGGATCACACTGAGTGCACCTTATACTCAGCCTGGCCAATATGAGGTATCCGCCTATGAGCAGTTACTGATTGATGCATTGAATGGTGAGGGGGCTCACTTTTTACGTTTTGATGAAGTGGAATGGGCATGGCGGATCATTGATCCTGCATTAAAAGCTTGGCAACAAGGTATGCCTGATCTGTATAAAGCGGGAACTCAAGGGCCTGATACACAATCAAGAATTATGCGTTCTGGGCATCAATGGCGTTCTCTCTTCGAGCAGGAGAACAGCGAATGAATCAGCAACACGCCCCCGGAGGACCGGGTAGCACAGCAACATGGACCAGCAGTGCAAAAGATATGGTCGGAACGGCGATAGGGCAAGGTCGCGTATGGTTTACTGTAGGGTATGGTATTTTAAATGAAGTCTATTGGCCTTCTTGTAGTACCCCCCATATTCGTGATTTAGGTTTTATCATTGCAGGGGATGATTTTTGGTCTGAAGTGAAGCGAGTCAATCAATATGAGTTGACTACACCATCATCTTCTTTACCGATCCCTAAAATTGTTCACCACCATGAACGCTATCGCCTTGAATTAGAAATTATTACGGATCCTGCGCGTGATGTGCTGCTGATTCGGTATCACCTAGAAGGAGAAGGGCTAAGGTTATATCCGCTGTTAGCGCCACATATCGGCGGCGATGGTGATGATAATTATGGCTCAGTCTCTCCTCATGGCTTAACGGCACATAAAAAAGGACGCCATCTGATATTAGCGGCAGAAAGCGGTTTTAACCGCGCCAGTGTGGGTTATGTTGGCAGCTCTGATGGATGGCAGGATTTTAGCCAAAATGGCTATATGAGCTGGGAATACCAGCAAGCAGGGCCGGGTAATCTCGCGATGATGGGGGAACTCAATCGTAACTCAGGGGTATTAGCGTTAGCGTTTTCAGATAGTGCACAAGGCGCAGCAACGCTTGCGGCGAGCTCGATTGCAGCGGGCTACCAAGAAGCGCGACGCCAGTACGCTTATTTATGGGCGGCATGGAATGAAACGGTCAATTTTCCCGGTTTGGACAAATTACCTAAAAATTTATCCGATGCTGTTCGTACCTCGATTGCGGTGATCAAAACACACGAAGGACGCACTTTTCCTGGCTCATTAGTGGCAAGTCTAAGCACTCCGTGGGGGGATACGCATAAAGACGCTGGGGGTTATCACCTCGTATGGCCACGCGACTCTGTTGAAGTCGGTTTTGCTATGTTGGCTTGTGGTTTAATTGCCGAGGTGCGTGCATTAATGGCTTATTTGATTGCTATTCAGCAGCCTGATGGTCATTGGATGCAAAATAACTTCACCGACGGTCAACCTTATTGGCAAGGCATACAACTGGACGAAGTGGCATTACCGGTACTTTTTGCTGCGAAACTACATGAACAAGGGCTATTGGGTGAAATGCAAGGTGCTGCAATTCGAATGGCACGTAAGGCATTAGCATTTATCGCTCAATATGGTCCAGCTAGCCCACAAGATCGCTGGGAAGAGAATGCAGGTATTAACCCGTTTACTTTGTCAGTTTCGATTGCGGCACTGGTGGCTGGGGCAAAAGCCGGATTCTTAGAAGAAGGTGATAAACAATATGCACTTGATTTAGCTGATGATTGGAATGAGCGTCTTGAGTCTTGGGTCTATGTCAAGGATACCAAACTCGATCGCGAGCTAGGAATTGATGGGCATTATGTTCGTTTAAACCCAAATAGCCATTCTGCACGCTTTGGTGATGTGATGTTACGCAACCGTAACAACGAAACTATCAGTACACGTGCGCTATTAGGTATGGAGTATCTGTATTTAGTTCGTTTAGGATTACGTAAAGCCACTGATAAACGAATTGAAGATACGACAAAACTGGTTGATAAGCTGCTATGCATGCAATTACCCGCAGGCCCATATTACTATCGCTATAACGAAGATGGTTATGGCGAACATGAAGACGGGCGTGCATTTGATGGTAGTGGCGTTGGGCGTTTGTGGCCGTTATTAAGTGGTGAACGAGGCCATTATGCTGCGGCTTGCAAACAAGATGTCACACCGTACTTGAGTGCAATTTTAGCCTCTGCCAGTACAGGTGGGATGTTGCCTGAGCAAATATGGGATAAGGAAAGTATTCCTGAACGAGGGCTGATAACCGGAAGACCGAGTGGTAGTGCAATGCCACTGATTTGGGCTCATGCGGAGCTGATTAAGCTGATTTATGTACAGAAAACCGGTATCCCTATTGAGCAATTAAAATCAGTCAGTGGGCGTTATGGCGTTCAGCCGCCAATGGCTAGAGCTCGTCATTGGCGTGATAGCCAGCCTTGTGGTTTTGTATCCACTACTCATGAGCTGTGGATTGAGGCACAAGAGCCATTTGTTCTACATTATGGTTATGATAATTGGCAGGATATTCAAGAACAAAGTAGCCAACCTCTTGGTTTAGGGCTTTATGGTGTTCCATTAAATGTCAGTGCATTAGCGGGAAAAACGCTGCGATTTACACGTCGATTTGATGGCCGAGGCTGGGAAGGCCAAGATTGGCATGTAGATATTAAAGCTTAATCGCTCCTGCTAAACATAATATGTTCGTTAACAGTCTGAGCGAGTACGTTTTTAACGTATTCGCTGCTCTTAAATAACAAATAAAATAATACTGTAAATTATTATCTCATATGATTTAATCACTTTAATAAATATTAATGTGTGAAAACTAAAATAACTTCTTTTGAGTTGTTGAGGAGCTCGTGATTCAGATAGAAAAGTTAAATAAGAGTACCTGTAGTGTGCGATTTTAATTTTCTCGCGAATTACTTTAATGAATTCACAAATAGTTGGGGGATATTTATATACATAGTAGGTAGGAGGTAATGATTATACACTGATTAATGGTATAAACTATAGGGTAATCCTAAAAATGAATCAATTAGCATTAAAATATTACACATAATAAACAAACTAAACTATAATCAATATTGATTATTACTAATCTTATTCCTAAACTTATTACTCATTTAAATATAATTAATATAGTCTAATTTTGATTTTTTTGTTTATGCTTGTGTTAATTAGATAATTATGAATTGTAGCCTAATTATTTTTCATTGAACACTCATCTATTCATATTTAATTAGTCTTTTTTTGTATTTTATGTATAAACAGCGTTATATAATCATTAATTAACGTATGGAATTTAGCGATGAGTTATACGGATAATTAACTATATTTTAAAGGGTTGCTACAGGATAAAGGATAAATTAAATACTCATTATATACGTTAGAATTTTTATCATTACCAATGCCACAGTTAAATGTGTCATTTAATTAACTATCTAATCATGTTAAGTGTATTCTCGTATTTTCTAACTCCTCCATAATTGTTCTAATTGTTTGACTCTTCAATGATTTTAGCCTTTCTGCAACATATGGTTGCAAAAAACATTTGCATTAAGTAGCAATTTACTATTGACCATAAGCCGAATTTATATAGGATGTGTGGAAACAAAGTAAAATATCAATAATTATTCTTTTTTTATCACCGGGACAATTTAACTCTTTTAATGGGTGAGCGATTGCTCATTAGAAGTCCTATGCTCTGAATTTATTATTCATTATAATTTTGAGCATTTTTTAATCATGCAATAAGATTTTAAGCTAATAAGGAGCTTAACTTATAATGAGTAAAAAAGATCTCGGTAGTGTCGCACCAAAAGAACGAATTAATATCAAATATACTCCTAATGATGGTGGAGCTAAATCTGAAATAGAGTTACCGCTTAATATGCTGATCGTAGGTGATATGATTGGTCGAACGGAGGAAACTCCTATTGAAGAGCGTAAAGCTGTTTCGGTAAATCAAAATAACTTTAATTCAGTGATGGAAAGCGCTGGAATTAGTTTAAACATCAATGTTGAAAATACACTTGATGAGAAAAGTGATTCTGAGCTTAATGTCAATTTAGATATTAAATCCTTACAAGATTTCTCTCCTGATAATGTTGCGCGTCAAGTTCCTGAATTGAAAAAACTATTGGAACTGAGAGAGGCATTAGTCGCCTTAAAAGGTCCTCTTGGTAATATCCCAGCTTTTAGAAAACGTCTGCAAGAGCTTCTGGAAAATGAAGATACTCGTGAGCAGCTGTTGAAAGAGCTTGATATCGCTAGCCAAAAATAATGTTTATAGAGGATTATTTCATGTCGTTAAATAGTGAAACTCAGGAACAACAAGTTTCCTCATCATCCAGTGGTTCGCTACTAGATGAAATTATGGCTCAATCACGTATGTCGCCTGAGTCAGAAGCTTATGGTATTGCAAAACAGGGTGTTGCTGCATTTATCAGCAATATCTTTGCTAGCCAAAATGAAGATGAGCAAATCAATAAGCTATTGATTGATAAGATGCTGGTTGAATTGGATAACAAGTTAAGTGCGCAAGTTGACCAAATTCTGCATGCGCCTAAATTTCAAGAGCTGGAATCTTCATGGCGTTCATTGAAATTGTTGGTTGACCGTACTGATTTTAGAGAAAATATCAAAATTAATATTCTTCACGCAACGAAAGAAGAGTTGTTAGAAGACTTTGAATTTTCTCCTGAAATTGTTCAATCAGGGTTCTATCAACATGTTTACTCATCAGGCTATGGACAGTTTGGTGGTGAGCCAGTGGCAACTGTTGTTGGTAACTATGCCTTCAACAACACCACACCTGATCTGAAATTGATGCAATATGTCAGCGCGGTTGGCGCAATGGCACATGCCCCATTCTTATCATCGGTATCACCTAACTTCTTCGGTATTAACAGTTACGCTGAGTTACCTGCAATCAAAGACATCAAATCTGTTTTTGAAGGTCCTGCGCACACCAAATGGCGTGCATTGCGTGAAGCTGAAGACTCACGTTACTTGGGTCTAACTGCTCCACGTTTCTTGCTACGTCTGCCATATTCGCCAACAGAAAACCCAGTTAAGCTTTTCAATTACAACGAAAATGTGAAACAAGACCATGACCATTACCTATGGGGTAATACGGCGTTCTTGCTAGCAAGCTGTATTAACGATAGCTTTGCCAAATACCGTTGGTGTCCAAATATTATTGGTCCACAAAGTGGTGGAACAGTGAATGATTTACCTGTGCATGTATTTGAAGCGATGGGTGAATTACAGGCTAAAATTCCAACTGAGGTTTTAGTCACTGATCGTCGCGAATTTGAATTAGCGGAAGAAGGTTTTATCACCTTGACGATGCGTAAAGGCAGCGACAATGCGGCATTTTTCTCTGCAAACTCAGTGCAAAAACCAAAATCCTATCCAAATACCCATGAAGGTAAAATTGCTGAAACCAATTATAAATTGGGAACTCAATTACCTTACATGTTCATTATCAACCGCTTAGCACATTATATTAAAGTGCTTCAGCGTGAACAAATCGGCTCATGGAAAGAGCGTCAAGATTTGGAACGTGAACTGAACATCTGGCTGAAGCAATACATTGCTGACCAAGAAAACCCACCAGCAGATGTGCGTAGCAAGCGCCCATTGCGTTCAGCACAGATCCAAGTTCTCGATGTCGAAGGGGATCCAGGTTGGTATCAAGTGGCAATCCAAGTTCGCCCTCATTTTAAATATATGGGTGCAAACTTTGAATTGTCGCTTGTTGGCCGCTTAGACAAAGAGTAAGCGTCATGGCCGCTAACTATAACTGGGAGTCTTCAGAGACTGCCAGTTTATTTGAGCGCATCCAAGGGAAGAGCTCAGGCTCTTCCCATCATGCTCGTATGAACGCATTGGTTAAATCAATCAAACAAAATTTAAATCAAATTTTGAATAGTCGCCCTGATGCTTGCCAAAGCTCAGCTGCTTTAGGTGTGCCTGATTTAAATGACGCAACGCAAGCGGCTATGGATTTTCGCAAGAGCCTTGAAGTTTCCATCTCAGATTGCATCAGAGTCTATGAACCTCGTATCCGTAATGTACAGGTCTCATTTATTGAAAGCGATGCAGATGCATTGTTGCTTCAATTCAGCATCACCGCTTTTATTGATTTAGACAGCCAGCGCCAACTCATCGAGTTCAACATGCAGCTCGACAATAACCGACGATATCAATTGAAACAATTCTAATATGTCCTCAAACCCATATTTTGAAAATGAACAAAAGTACCTGAGAGAACTCGCTCGTGAGGTAGCAATAGAAAAGCCTCACCTCGTTGACTTACTGTCTAGCCCGTTACAGGATCCTGATGGTGCTCGCCTAATGGAAGGCGTCGCCTACCTATCTGGAAACCTGCGTGAACAGCTCGACAGGCAGTTCTCTGAGCTAACTAGCAGCTTAGTCAATATGCTGTGGCCTGCGTACGCACGTCCTTTTCCAAGTATGACAATTGTGGAATATCAAGTCGATACTCACGTACTGGATCAGGCAAGCAAAGTTTCGGCGGGCCATCCTTTCGTGGCGAGGCCATTGTATGTGCAAGGTGATAACCCTAATTCGGATAGCTTGCACCAATGCCGTTTTAGCCAGTGTCGCGATCTCTGGTTGCTGCCTGCAAAAATTTCACAGGTTCAGCAGGAGGCTGCAAGTATTGAAATTACTTTTCAATTAGATAAGCCCCGCGTGCTTGCTGAAATAGGGCTAGATAAATTACGTATTCATTTAAATGGCGCAACATACACCACTAACCAGCTATTCTATCTGTTAAGCCATAAAATTAAGAATGTCACACTGTTGGCTGAACATCATCGTCTTCCTTTAGATAATTTTGCGGCTATCCCTGTTGGCTTTAAAAAAGAAGATGCTTTACTGCCTTACCCTAAAAATAGCTACGATGGCTATCGTATCCTTCAGGAGTACTTTTGTTTCCCTGAAGCATTTATGTTTATGGATTTTAAGGGACTTGATGATCTTCCTTTAGCATTGAATACGGATTCATTTAAGCTTGTTATCAATTTTGATTGCGAAATCCCTGATGCAGTGATGATCCGCGATGATAGTATCAAACTTAACTGTGTACCTATTGCGAATCTTTTTACTATAGATAGTGAAGCAATTGATTTAACAGGTAAAAATGATGATTACGTATTGAGTGCTAGTTATCGCACCCCACTATGTTATGACATTTTTTCAGTTAACCAAGTGCAGGGGTTAAGGTACCCACAAAATGGCACACCGTATGCCGTCAATTACACAGCATTCGAAAGTTTTCATCATCAAAGCCACAACCTCAAAAACAAAAACCATGGCTACTATCGACTAAAGATTAATCACGCAAAAGAAGATATTGGCTATTCTCACACGATGTCTTTTGTCCGTGATAGTGAAACGAAACTGCAAAATTGTGAAGAAACAGTTTCTGTTTCTCTAAATTGCACTAATCGAAATGTCGCTTCACGGCTTTCAACACATGCGATTTCTCTTGATAAGGCCTGCGTTCCTGATGGTGTGGTATCCGCGAGTAATTTATTCAAACCAAGCATGCCGTTATACCCATTACTAGGGCAAACACTGTATTGGTCTGAGCTCACTAATCTTTCGTTGAATTATCAATCACTACTGAATTTAACGTCATTAAAGCAAATTCTTCAACTATACGATTTACCCGCAGTATTTCATCGTCAGACCGCAAGGCAGTCTCAGCAATGTTTAGATGCATTAATTGGCTTACAAACCACGCCAATTGAGCATTCTTACCGTGGTTTACCTGTGAGAGGTCTGAAAACAACGCTAACTGTACGTCAAAGTGCTTTTTTGAGCGAGGGAAGTTTGTACTTATTTTGTACCGTGATCGCTCAGTTTTTTGCGTTATACACCAGTGTGAACATGTTTCATGAACTGGAAGTCTTCAATATCGACAACAAGGAAACCTATCGGTGGCCGGCTCAAATCAATCAGCAAACACTGAGGTAATCGAGCGCTGGCTAGATGAGGCTGGCACTGCTGTTACCGATTACAACTTTTATCAACTTGTTGAACTGCTCAATAAGTTGATAACTGAATCTACATCAACACAAGAAAAAGAGAAAGCGGATGAACTTATCCGCTTTACATCGTGTGCCAACATTGCCTTCCCAACTAGGGATGTGATTTCAGTTAATAAAGATCAACAAGGGCGGCTTGAACTTGAAGTTTCATTTTTAGGTTTACATGGAAGTCAGTCACCATTACCTAGCTATTACCTTGATGATTTTGCTTGGGAAGATGCCCAACAGCTACCCGGTGTGACTGATTATTTGAACCTATTCAATCACCGTCTAGTTTCTTTGTTACATCGCATTTGGCGTAAGTATCGTTATTACATTTGCTTTGAAAATGAAGGCGTTGATTCATTCTCCCGCTATATGTTTTCACTGGTGGGATTAGGCAATGAAGTCAACCGCAAACGCGTACATATCAATCATAGCAAGATGTTGGCTTATGCAGGGTTATTAGCTAGTCCAAGTCGTTCCCCCGATGTGATTAGTAGTTTAGTTGCACATTGTTTCGACCTCGAGCATGTCAATGTGATCGGATGGGAAACTCGCAAAGTGCCGATCCCTGAAAACCAGCAAAACCGGTTAGGTGTGATTTCACATCAGGCAGGGAAAAAGTCACAACCTCGTATGCTACTCGGTGAGAATTTCAGCTTGGGTGCGCACATTTATGATTGTAATGGCAAATGCACTATTGAGCTTAGTGAGCTATCACTTGAGCGTTATATGGCGTTTTTACCAAATGGCGCTGATTTCCTTCCTCTTGTTGCTTTTGTGTCTTACATCTTTCACGAACAATTAGCGTGGGATTTGCGATTGAAAATCGCAGAAGAGCAAGCTGAAGGGCTGTGTTTGGGCCGCCAGCAACACAACCAATTAGGGTGGCAAAGTTTCTTAGGTAAGCCTGAACAGCGGCCTAACGTCACCATTACTGTACTGGAATAAATCGCATGGATAAGTATTTACCGACAATTTCATTTCGTTTGATAAATAGTGAACTACTCGAAAGCGGTTATGTTTCGAGTATGACATTTTCGCAAGACGGCGGCCAAATAGGCAGTAGCCCACAATGTGAATGGCAGATACAAGACAGTCATAACTCCGTTGCGCCAGTACAGTGCTCTATCCTATGGAAGGATAAACACTTTTGTCTTAAGGCCAGCACCGAGTCGGTGTATGTCAACAATGCAGTTGTACCAAGTTACCTTGATGCGGTCAGGCTTGCTCATGGTGATCAAATTAAACTTGGTCAACTTAAGCTTTCTGTGAATATCAGTTTAACAGGGCAGCCTAAAGAAGACTTAATGGCTGTAACACCGCAGTCGTTGGTTTCCAGCAACAGTAATCCTCTTGATTCTTTGTTTGATACTACGCCAACGCAGTCCCATGAGCCGATTCATTATGAACTCGCACCGACAGTGCAGGGTTCGCTAACTTATGATCCACTTCAAGCATTAGAAAATGAGAGTTTAAGTCTGATTTCACAGACAAAACAGCAATCTGCCGATCCATTATTGATGAATGGCACTCACTTCGCTCAATTTTCTGCTAACCCATCTTCAGATAATCAAGGGAACACCATGGTTCAGGAATTTATGGATTTACCAAAAATCACTCCAACACTCGATGACTCGATTACCGATATTGAGCACGTCGCTGTAAACCCATTAATGCAAGGGCTTGGTATTCACTTAAATCTCCAAACTTCGCAGCAAGCGAATGATTTTTTAGTGGAATTGGGAAAAACGGTTCGCTCTGCGATAGAAGGCTTACTTGCATTACAACAACAGCAAGAAAGCTTACAAGATAAACAATTACGTCCGATTGAGGACAACCCATTGCGGCTTAATAGCAGTTATCAGGAAACAATGGCACTGATGTTTACTGATGCACGTAGCCCTGTACACCTTTCTGCGCCTTCAGCGGTTGCTGAGAGCTTACATAATATGCAACTGCATTATCAAGCAAACCAAGCGGCAATCTCTACAGCGTTGTCTACCATGCTTGCTGCGTTTTCACCTGAGCACTTGTTAAACCGTTTTGCGCACTACCGCCGCGCATCTGATAACACATCAACCGACGATGCTTGGGCATGGGAAATGTATAACAACTATTACAAAGAACTGTCTTCTTCACGTCAGCAAGGCTTTGAAAAGTTGTTTTATGAAGTTTACACCCATGCCTATGACAGAGCCTTAAGAAAAGGGCTTGAGGAAGCGTAATATGCGAGTGCAAACCTTATTTGGTTACCTATTTTTACTGTTTTCTATGGTCGTACTTAGTGGGTGTACTAGGCCATTGGAAGCAGTATCGAAAATAGGTCAAGTCATCTTAGATCCGTCGATTCCAATCGGTCCACCGGAAGATAGACCATCGACCATCTCGTTAACGATTTTAGCGGAGCCAAATATCAATCCTAATCAGGATGGTGAGGCTACACCGATCAACTTACAAATCGTTTATATGAATGAAGATTCTCTGTTTGCGGCGCTCGATTTTGATCAAATTGAGGAGCAAGACGGAAATCTCGAAAAGGTACTGAAAAAGAACTATATCGACCATCAGGACTACACCATTTTACCGGGGCAATATAAGCCATTACCCAACATCGAACTTTACCCTGATAACCGCTATATCGGTGTGATCGGTTATTACTCCGATCCCGACAATGCTGAATGGAAAAAAATCGTCAAAGCTCGTGGTAAGGGGCGCCATTACTTCCTTCTAGCGCATATTAGAGGAAATGAAATCGAATTTAGACAAGAGGAAGATGACTAGTATGTCGACAAAAAACAGAGTGGTTTGGCGTGAGGGCTTATTCATTAAGCCACAACATTTTCAGCAACAGCAACGCCATCAAGATTATGTCACGGAAAGCATACTGAAGAGTTATATCTCACATTATTGGGGATTAACCTCATTAACCATGAGTGAAGAGTTGTACAGCATGGGGCGCATTGGTATCAAAGAGGCTTCCGGTGTGATGCCTGATGGCACCGTTTTTTCACTCCCAGATCAAGATATTCTTCCTCAGCCTATTGATATTAAAAATATTAACGAAGGTGATAACAACGTTATTTACCTCGCATTTCCTTTAGTGAATAGCACGGTTAATGAAGTGTCGACTGAGCACAGTGGTAACCGTTTATTATCACGCTATAGCGATAGTATGGAAGATGTGCGTGATTTACACACGGAAGGGGGCGATGTTAGTCCAATTCATGTGGCTAAATTGAGACCGATCCTAAAACAAGGCTCCAAGGAAATGGATGCTTATGTCACGCTACCTATTTGTAAAATAAGAGAACGTGGTGCTGATGGTGGCTTAACACTAGAAACGGATTTTATCCCTGCCTGTTTAAATATACGCATCTTCCCGAGGCTAAGCGAATTTTTAGTTGAACTACAAGGAGCCCTGTTTGAACGCGCCAAACAGATTGCATCACGTATCGGTTCTCCGGGGCAACAAGGTGTTGCGGATGTCGCTGAGTTTCTCATGCTACAGGTAGTTAACCGTACTTACCCGTTATATACCCACTATATTCAAGAGCCAGTTATTCACCCTGAAAAGTTGTTCCGCGATTTACTGGAGTTGTGTGGGGAATTACAAACCTTCACTAAAAACACTCGATTGTCAGAAAGTGTTGCTAAATATCAACATTTTAATTTGGCTGAAAGCTACTTCCCCCTGATTAAAGATATCAGGGAAGCGTTGAGTGTGGTGTTAACGCCTCGTGCTGTTTCTATTCCAATGGAAATCCAAGATCACGGTATTCGTGTTGCGACGATCCACGACAAACTGTTACTACGAAAAGCCAACTTTATCATTGCGGTTAAAGCGAACATGCCGCAAGAGCAGCTACGTTTACAGTTCCCACAACAATCGAAGATCACGTCAGTAAGTAATATTCGTAAAGTGGTGAGTGTACAGATCCCTGGGGTCAAGTTGATTCCGCTTTCAACCGCACCGCGCGAGCTCCCATATCATTCGGGTTATAACTATTTTGAGCTCGATAAAAACTGTGAGGTATGGAAAGAGATTAGGCAGCATTCCAACATCGCATTCCATGTTTCTGGCAACTTCCCTGAATTGGACATCCAGTTGTGGGCGGTAAGAGGTGGGATAGATAATGACTAATGCCGCTTTCTTTGATGACTATATCAAACAGAACCATTTACAAAAAAATTATCAGCTACCACTGAGAGGCAACAGCATCAACCCAATGATTGATGCTGCAACACCACTGCTAGGCATGGTGTTGAGAATGAAAGCCATGTCAGAAACACCGCTGTCTGAGAAGCTTTATCAGCAGGTCGTTACCGATATCACCTCGATAGAACAGCAATTACAAACTCAAGGTTATGAACCGGGAGCCATTGTTTCATTTCGTTATGTACTGTGCACCTTTATTGATGAAACCGCATTGGGCTTAGGTTGGGATCAGCAAAATGACTGGGTCAAACAGTCACTATTGGTACATTTTCATAATGAGTCTTGGGGTGGTGAAAAAGTATTCGTATTAATTGAACGGTTACTCGGTGAGCCGAAACGTTACCTTGATTTGTTGGAGTTTATTTATCTGTGTTTGTGTCTCGGCTATCGGGGTCGTTACAAAGTGACGACTGGGCAAAATGATGAATTTAATCACTTACTAAGACGCTTGCAGAAACAAATCCAACAGCTGAGAGGGGATGCGAAACCTATCGTTTTATTTGATGAAGGCGGTAATAAACATCATCGCTATCGCCTAGGTAAGCGCTTCGGTGTCCGTTATATCGTGATTGCTGTCGTGATTTTGGCCGCTGTCATTTACACCATTTATTCATCGCGACTGAATCATCAGACACTCAGTATCGTGGAACAACTTAATACATTACTCGGTTAGGACGCATTATGATTCAGATTGATCTTTCGACATTGGTTAACCGCTTACATCCTATAGCGAAGCATGCGTTAGAAAGTGCGGCAGCTTATTGTGTTAGCCACCAACAACCTGAAATTACCGTTTCACAGTTTTTTCAGCAGTTGGTCGAAACACCATTAACTGACATTCGCCTGATCAGCCATAAAGCGGATTTAGATGTCATCGAGCTGGTTGAGTTGCTTGAAGTGCAAATTCCACCACACCATGCAATTACCCAAAGCTACCCAAGTTTCTCTCCATTATTGATTGAATGGATGAAAGACAGTTGGTTATTAGCTTCAACTGAATATAACCACAGTGAGCTGCGTTCAGGGACTCTATTTTTGACCTTACTGCAAATGCCCCTGCGTTATTTATCGAAACCCGTTGCTGATTTACTCTCTCAGGTCAATCGAGAGCAACTAAGGTTGAATTTTGACAGTTGGACGGCAGGCTCGGCGGAAGCACCTTTGACAGAAGCGCAGCAGCAAGCAGGAGAGACTCGTCCTACGGATTCATTACTGGCTAAATTCACCCAAAACATGACGCAACAAGCACGTGATGGGCAGCTAGATCCCGTGTTGTGTCGTGACCATGAAATTGATTTGATGATCGATATCCTTTGCCGTCGCCGTAAAAACAACCCAGTGGTTGTGGGTGAGCCCGGGGTGGGTAAGAGCGCGTTGATTGAAGGGTTAGCACTACGCATTATTGCGGGTGAAATTCCTGAAAAGCTACGTGGCTGTGAGTTAATGACATTGGATCTCGGCGCATTACAGGCTGGCGCTGCGGTTAAAGGTGAGTTTGAAAAACGTTTCAAAGGCATCATGCAGGAAGTGAGCCAGTCGCCACATCCGATCATTCTATTTATTGATGAAGCCCATACTCTGATTGGTGCAGGTAACCAGCAGGGGGGGTTAGATGTTTCTAACTTACTGAAACCTGCGTTAGCGCGTGGTGAATTGCGTACTATTGCGGCGACAACATGGAGTGAATACAAAAAGTATTTTGAAAAAGATGCCGCTTTAGCGCGTCGTTTCCAATTAGTTCAAGTTAAAGAGCCAACCGCAGCAGAAGCTGTGATTATCATGCGTGGGCTACGTTCTATTTATGAAAAGGCGCATCAAGTATTTATTGATGATGAAGCGTTGCGTGCTAGTGCTGAGCTGAGTGAGCGCTACCTTTCTGGGCGTCAACTTCCTGATAAAGCGATTGATGTTCTTGATACAGCAGGTGCACGCGCAGCTATTAATCTTTCTTCTCCACCGAAAAAGCTCTCGTTGCTGAAAACTGAACTGCACCAAATTGGTATGGAAACCGATGTGTTACAGCGTGAGCAGCAGCTTGGATTGAATGACCACAGCATTCGCCTTGAGCTGCTCGCTGAACAATCTGAGGCCATCGAGCAACAAGTTGAAGAGCTGCAAATGGCATGGGAAACCCAGCAAGCCATTGTTTCGCAAATTGTTGCGTTAAGGGCACAACTTCTGGAAAGCGATGAACAGCTCGCAATCAACGACAGTTTGGTACTTAAAGAGCAACTCAAACAGTTAAATGAGCAGCTTAATGAACTGCATGAGCAGCATTTACTGGTATCACCTCATGTGGATAAAAAACAGATTGCAGCGGTGATCGCGGAATGGACAGGGGTGCCATTAAATCGCTTATCACAAGATGCGTTATCCGTTGTGACCGAGCTACCTACCTACTTAGAACAGACCATCAAAGGCCAATCGTTGGCGATTGAATGTTTACATAAGCATTTATTGACTGCACGTGCTGATTTACGTCGCCCTGGGCGTCCTCTTGGGGCATTTTTGTTGGCAGGCCCAAGTGGGGTAGGTAAAACCGAAACAGTGATCCAAATCGCTCAGTTGATGTTTGGCGGCACCCAGTATCTGACTACGATCAATATGTCAGAATTCCAAGAAAAACATACCGTTTCACGCTTAATTGGCTCACCTCCGGGTTATGTGGGTTACGGTGAAGGGGGGGTGTTAACGGAAGCTATTCGTCAGAAACCGTACTCTGTCGTGCTATTGGATGAAGTTGAAAAAGCACACCCAGATGTCCTGAATTTATTCTATCAGGCCTTTGATAAAGGTGAGTTAGCGGATGGTGAAGGTCGAGTGATTGACTGCAAAAACGTCGCGTTCTTCCTAACGTCTAACCTTGGCGATCAGGTTATCGCGGCTTATGCAGATAGACCGGATGAGTTGCAAGATGCACTGTACCCTGAATTAACGGCCTTTTTCAAACCTGCACTTTTGGCACGTATGGAAGTTATTCCTTACTTACCGCTGCCACCAGAAGTTTTACAACAAATAGTCAGTGGCAAACTCGCTCGTTTGACCTCGTTGCTTGAGCAACGTTTTGGCGCACAAGTTGAACTTGATGACAGTGTCGCTCATGAAATTCTGCGTCGTGCTTCCCGAGCAGAAAATGGCGCTCGAATTTTAGAGTCAATTATCGACGGAGCATTATTACCCCCGTTATCACTACTGTTGCTCCAACACAGTGCGAGAAATGAAGCGATTAACCTTATTCAATTATCCACACTGAACGATGAGTTCGTTGCGACGGTGAATGCTGAACTATGAAATCACGACTGAAAAATGCCCTAGCTTTGCTTGAATGCACTCACTTGGACGTATTGGCGAGCCAATTTTTGGCATTCAGCTTTACGCGTAGCCCATTTAGTGCTCTCGTTGTTTCATTAATAAACCAACCTGAAAATCGTTTACAAAGTTGGAGTATTAAGCAATGTAGCCAAGTTGAGCAAGGGTATTTGGATGTCGATATTAGCGATGCTGACCATCCATTGATCCAACTGATATCAAAAGGGCAAGTGGTATTATGGGAAGACTTAAAGCAAGGCACATATATTAACGACAGCCACTTTCGGCAGTTTGTTGCAGAACTCCCTCCGAGAACGGGGTTATATAGCTTACCACTGCGAGATTTGCGCAATAAAACGTGTGGTGCGATCACCCTGTTTGGTCAAGCACTGGATATGGAAAGTTGTGATCAAGGCATTTTCCCTATTTATTGCGCCTTATTTCATCATCAGCTTAAGAGCATTCTTGAGTTATCACATACGCAACAAAAAATTGCTCATCTGCAATATCTCAATTCGTTACAGCAAGATCGTGAGCGGCAGTTACAAGCTGCGGTGAATGCGCTAACGATACCCACGACGCCAATAGGAAATAACAATCTGTCTGATTTTAAGCAAATAGATGACTTAACTGTCGCGATAGAAGCCTACGAAGAGCAAATTCTAAAAGACCGACAACAACAATTTGATGGTGATTTAGAGACGATGGCATCGAGCCTGAATTTATCAAAGCGGTCCCTAATCTATAAATTGAAAAAATACGGGAGCATGAGATGAATATTTCACCGCTAGCAGGAGGGCTAATTGCTGCCTTACTGGCTACGACAACGGCGTCAGCGGACACGACGGAACTGCAAGCGTTAACCCAAGCGCTATCAGAATGCCGTTTAGAATCATCACAACTGATCCGGCTTGCCTGTTATGACAAGATCATATCGGACTCGCCAGTCGAAACGCATCTTGATTCGAGCCAAATGGGTAAGGCGTGGCGCCAAGCTATGGAACATGAAATGCACCGAGAAGACAACAGTGCAGGTTTCTTAGTCACTGTGCCGGAAACAGGGGATTATCCCGTGATCATGACCATACCTGCTATTGGTTTTGCACCGCCACGTCCGGTCATGATGATCAGCTGTATCGACAACATTACTCGGCTACAGGTCGCGCTACCACGCCAGCAAGAGGCAGGTAGTGTGATGCTCACCACCGATAAAACCCAATTTACCGCTGACTGGTTTCTGCGTGAAAACGGCTACGTTTTAGAAGCTAGCCGTGGCATTCCTGGTATTGATGAAATTAAGCGGTTGTTAAATGGCGAAAAATTGACTTTGAAGCTCGCCAACAATGATCGGTTAACCTTCAATATTTCTGAAATGTCGGAAGAGATAAAACCGCTCAGAGCGGCTTGCCACTGGTAATTATCATGACGATGAACAAACAACTAAAATGGAAAGAGCAGCTACTGGCCCCTCTTGATGAGGAAAAGCAAGTTGCACCTATCGCGGATGATAACCCCGATTGGGAATACATTGATGGGGAAATGATTAAGTTTGGCTCGTTAAGCCACACTCAACTAAATATAGATGAAATCCAACGCAAAGCGCTACAGCTGTTTGCTAATGAAACCAAAGACTTCCGCTTGCTTGTACATCTATTGCGCACCTTGCAACATGCAGGGGAACCCAATGAGTTAGCACTGGCGGCTGACTTATTAGCCGAGTTTGTACGCCATTTTTGGGAAAACTGCTATCCACAAAATAGGCGATTGAAACAACGTTTGGCAGGGCAAATTCTGAAGCGTTTTGATACCGTTCAAGACAGTTTTTGCCGACAAGCAAATGTAAACCAGCGTGATAATATTTTGGGTTCTTTTGCTTTCTTGGCGAAATCATGGCATGCACAATGTCCTGATTTATCAGCAGAAGTTGATACACTTAGCCGTCGTTATAGCCGCATCGAACAAAGTGAACCTGCTTTAGTCGTCGCAGCTACCGCGCCTGCCACCAGTGAACAACCCGTCGTTGACAATGCTCCTCAAGTGCAAGCCCCTGTTATCAGTACACCTAAGGTTGAAGTCAATCAAAGCGATGAACGTCAATGGAAGCAAACACTGCTTAAAGTCTCTGAGGCGTTGTGTGAGCAAGCCCCTTCGGACGCGGTAGGTTATTGCTTACGTCGTTATGCAATTTGGCATGCCATCAATGCGTTACCTATGGCGAATAATGATGGCAAAACACCATTAGCGCCCGTTTCTCAAGACCGCATCATTGATTATAAAAATCAAATGGCTCAGCCATCAATAACGCTGCTGAACAATATTGAACAAAGCCTGACGTTGTCTCCGTATTGGCTTGAAGGCCATATGTTGGCTGGACAGGTCGCAGAAAAACTAGGCTACGGGCTGGTAGGAGAAGCTATCGCTCAAGAATTACAGCTATTTTTAAATCGTTTACCTGATCTGGCTAAGCTCAGTTTTTCCGATATGAGCCCTTTCTTACCTGAAGAGGTGCAATCTTGGTTGAATGGCTTCCAAAAATCAGCCAATAGCCAATCAGCAACGGGTTCGCACAGTTTACAGGCTGAGCAACAAGAGATTTTACAATGTTTTGAAGAGCATGGGCTCAGTGAAGCACTAAAACGCGTTGAAAGCTTTATTGCTGCAACAGAAGAGCCTAGAGCACGTTTTTATAGCCAGTTGTTATCTGCACAGTTATTTGAGCAAGCAGGTATGACACACATGGCTGAGAACCTTTATCTGCAACTGCATACTGCCGCATTACATTATTCGCTATCAGACTGGGAGCCCGATTTGCTCAATCGTTTAGCACGCAAAGCGCAAGAAAAGCAGGAAATGACCTTTGATAGGAATTCACAACAATGAAATTATCTTTTCTATCCATACCAAAAATAACAGGTTCTCTTAAGAAACTGTTTTTTGGCGATAAATCAAAAATTAAATCATTTTTACTGCTGTGCTTAGCACTGATCCCTGCCATTTTGATTATCTGGATTTGGTGGTGGGGGCCTGAATTTCGCTATCAAGACGACTATCCACTGAAAGAGCTGAGTGCACGTTGGTTGGCAACAATTGTGATCGTACTGGTTATTGTCAGTTGGATAGGTTACGCCACATGGAAACGGGTGAAAAAACTAGAAAGCCTCAAGCTAGATGTTGAGCTAGCCGTTGTTGATCCTGTTCGTCATGATATTGATTTCCAGAACCGTTACCTTGATTACTGGAAAGCCCAATTCACTCGCCATCTAAATGGGCATACCAACTCAGTTTATCTACGCCCTTGGTACTTTGTCTTAGGCGATAATGAGAGTGGCAAGCAAACCCTGTTGAAAAACAGCCTCAATACCTTGGATATTGCACCGACTGAAAATGTTGTCAGTGATCATAAATTACCTATACATATTCAATGTTTGCTGGCAGATAACGCTGTGTTATTTGTACCTGATGGCAAATTACTAACCCAACCGATGGGACCAGACGATAAGCCTCAGCTATACCATCGTTTATGGAATGAATTGCTGGATTGGTTGAATACTAATCGTTCAAGACAACCGATGAACGGAATTGTTTTAACCATTGATACCTTAGCGTTATTAACGAACTCGAAAGAAAAAAATGGCCAATTGATTGCTGATTTACACATGCGCATTGAAGAGGTGCGTATGACATTCAATAGTCAGTTACCATTGTATATCGTATTCACTAAGCTCGATTTATTACGTGGATTCGACGCGATGTTCCAGTCGTTGGACGCTCAGCAACGCAGCCAAGTACTCGGTATTTCTTTTAGCGCTAAAGAAAATGCAAATTGGGAAAAGCAACTCAATGCATTTTGGACGCAATGGGTAAGCCAAATGAACAGCGCATTGCCTGAGATGATGCTAAATCGCCCTGAAGGCAGTCAACGTAGCGACCTGTTCAGCTTTGTTCGCCAAATTGAAGGTTTGCAAAGCAGTGTTACCAAACTGATCTCCTCATTGATAGCGAACAACGAGCAAAAAAATATCCGTCTAAGAGGGGTATATCTCACTTCAGCAACGCAAGTTGGGCAAATCGATGATGTCTTTAGCCAAACTGCCTCTGTTCAATATCATTTACCTACAGCACCGTTAACCACTTGGCCGATCGCCGATACTCACCCATATTTCACCCAAAACTTATTCAGTGATGTGTTATTTAGTGAACCAAATCTTGCGGCAGAAAACCATTATTGGTTGAAAAAACACCGTACTCGCTTGCTGGTTGCTTCAGCGGTGAGTGTGGTTGGTTTGCTGGTGGTATGGAATGGTTGGAGCCATTACTACAATAAAAACTACCGTGCGGGTGAAAACGTCCTCAACGAAGTGAAATCTTTCCGTGCGATAGAATCGAGCACCACGAAAGATGTGGATGGCAGCAAGCAGCTTCCTGTATTGAACCCATTAAGAGAAGCAACATTGGCCTATGGAAACCATCGCGAGAAGAGTGGTTTACTATCGGAAATGGGCCTATATCAAGGTCAAAAAGTGGGGCCACAGGTTGAGAGCGTTTATCTACAATTGCTGACTGAGCGTTTTTTGCCTGCGATCATGGCAGGACTGCTCACTGAGTTAAATAGCGCAGAAAAAGGCAGTGAAGAGAAGTTGGAAATCTTGCGTGTAATGCGCATGTTGGAAGATAAAAGTGGCCGCAACAATGGTTTAGTTGAGGACTATATGGCGAATTATTGGAGCCAAATCTTCACAGGGCAAAGAGACATCCAATCGCAACTACGTGGTCACTTACATTACGCGTTAGAGCATACCGACTGGCAGGCAGAACGTAATAGCGGCTCGGCTATTGCCAATAAAACCTTTGCGCCGTTTGCAAAACCAATCAGTGATGCACAAAAAGAACTCAGTGCCCTCTCGCTGTATCAACGTGTTTACCAAACACTCAAATTGAAAGCCAACCAAACATTGTCATCGCCACTTAACCTACGCCATCAAATTGGCCCTGGTTTTAACTCAGTATTCACGGCAATTGATGAAGATAAGCTAGAAATTCCACAATTTCTGACCCGTTCGGGACTCATTAACTATTTCATCAGACAAAATGATGAGCTGGTTGATCTGACATTATTGGATGCTTGGGTGCTGAACCTAGCACGTAATACTCAATACAGTGACAGTGACCGTAAAGAGATCCAACGTCAGATCAGCGAGCAATATCTCAGCGACTACACTGCGCAATGGCGTGGCGCGATGAGCAACTTAGAGATCCGCGAGTTTGATACAATCCAAGACGAAATCAACGCATTGGAACAAATCATTAGTGGTGAGCAGCCACTACGTCGCGCACTGCAAGTACTCAGAGACAACACCTCTCTGCCTGCCATTGATAGCGCATTATCTTCGTCAGAACAAAAGAAACTGATGGAAGAGCCTAAATACAAGCTGTTAAGTCGACTAGACAGAGAGTTTTCACCAGAAACGGAGATTTTAGTCAGTAATAACGGTGAAAACCTCCAAAACCTCAATCAAAAACTGAACGACCTACACCGTTACTTGTTGAGTATTCAAAACTCACCTGTTCCGGGCAAAGCGGCATTAAAAGCGGTATCGATGCGTTTGAATGACAACAATCGCGATGTGATTTTTGAGTTATCACAAATGGCCAAAACATTGCCAGAGCCATTGAACCGTTGGGTGGGCGATCTTGCTGACCAAGCATGGAATGTGGTGCAAAAAGAAGCGATCCGTTACATGGAAGTGGAATGGAATGAAAATGTGGTCAAACAATATAACGCTTATATTGCAGGGCGTTATCCATTCAATCCGAAATCAACCCAAGACGTACCGCTGAGTGAATTTGAACGTTTCTTTAAACCAAATGGCACTATCGATAGCTTCTATCAGCAAAATCTACGCTTGTTTGTAGAAAATAACTTGATTGAAAACATGGATGGGCAGTCGCTGATCCGCCCTGATGTGTTGGCACAAATCGAAGTCGCAAATCGTATTCGAGACACCTTCTTTACTGCTCAAGGTAACCTTGAAACCCAGTTTGCGGTTGAACCACTGTCACTCTCAGGCAACAAGCGTCGCAGTATTTTGAACCTTGATGGACAGATTATTGATTATTCACATGGTCGCAGTAATACCGTGCACATGGTTTGGCCAAACTCCATGCGTTCAAATATTGAAAGTAAGCTCACGTTAGTTCCGCTTTCAGGTGATAAATCGCCGCGTGCCTTAAGTTTTAGTGGCCCATGGGCGCAGTTACGTCTGATCGACAGCGGTAAGTTAATGAATGTAAAACCAAACTCCTTCGATGTTCGTTTCAGTATCGATGGCGGTGACATGACTTACCGTGTGCAAATCGACGAATCTAACAACCCATTCTTTGGGGGATTATTTACCCGATTCCGTTTACCGGAAACCCTTTACTAATGTGCTTTTCGGTATAACAACAAAGGAATAGCGAAATAATGAGTACGCAATCTGAAAATTTAGTGATCAAAGTGGGAGGGTCTCCGTTGGAGACCCCTGAATTTATCGCCTTGAAAGCCGAGTTCAATAAACTGAACCATCCCGCTCGTCCTGAAGTGAGTTGGACATTAATTGAATCGCTTTGCCTAACATTATTCAAAAACCACGGTATTGATTTACAAAGTGGTATTTATTACACCATGGCACGATTACAGCTGCATGGATTAAGTGGTTTTACTGAAGGGTGTGAACTGCTAGCCAGTGTCGTTGTCACTCAGTGGGAGCACTTGTGGCCAGAGCAGCCACACCATCGTGCCGATATTCTAAATTGGTTTAACAGCCGCGCAGGCTCTACCCTGCGCCAACTTACTTTTGATACCAATGATTTACGTCTGATCTACCGTTCCGAACGAGCTCTACAGCTGATTATCGATAAACTGGCGCAAACCACATGGTCAAAGGTGCCTAAGCTAGAAAATCTACTGTGGTTCTTCCAAAACTCGGCGAAAAATCTAGAACAGCGCGAAGACTCTCTGAGTAAAATAAAAAGCCAAGCGGTAAAACTGCCACCGTTGGTGTATATCCAACAACCGAAAGCTCAGCAAGAACCGCCAATACAATCGATTGTTATTGAAACGCCGACGCCTTCAGAGCCTGCTCCGTTACCTATCCATGACAAAATGAGTGCAACAAAAGGCTTTCTTATCGGCGTAATTGCGAGTGCCGTAGTCTTTGCAAGTATTGGTTATCCGCTATATTACTCACTCAAACAAGCGCTTGTTGCGACCACTTCAGTACCTGAAGGTGCCGCAGCGCACTGGTTATTTAAACCTGAACTAGCCAGCTATTCAGACAGCCTTAATCTATTAGAAAAACAATCCCCAGTCTTTAGTTTAAAACAGTCTGATGCCCTAGTGGACACAGCAAAAAGGCTCTGGCCGAACGATGCCGATCAAGCCTACGCAAGCCGCAATTGGCAAAATCTCATTACGACTCGGTTAGAGAATGCCCCTATTGATAACAGTTGGTCAGAAACATCGTCGTTATTACAACAGTTGTCAGACAAGATTGTTATGCAAGAGCGTAATCGCGGGAGTTTCACTCTGTCTTATTTAAAAACGGCGATTTATGACATTCAAAAACAACATAACAAAAGCACGCCAGTAGAAGAAAAACTGCGTGAGTTTGCACTGCAAATCGAAAGTGGCCAGCCAATTTCGCCAACGCTGATTAGCAATATTGATGGGCAAATTAACGGCTTACTGGCGCGTTACTACGAACTGCAAAAGCAGGCGGAAAAGCAGGGACTAAAACCCAACTCATACTAAAACATAGGTCGATAGCGTGACGGCGGAAAGAGATAAATAATGAGTGAAATTAAATACCTACAAGAAAAGCAATATTTGCAGAAATTGGCTGATAATTATGCACAAGAGAAACCTCACCTTGCGCATGTTTTAGATCCACAAGATCCGCACACGGGCTACCTACTTGAAGGGTTTGCTTTTCTTTCCGCGCGATTACAAGAAAAAATCGATGATGCTTTTCCTGAGATCACCTTACCGCTATTACAGCGTCTAGGCTCTCAGGCTATCAAAGGGTTACCTTCGACCACCATTATTCAGGTCGATCAAACTGAGGTGGTTAGCTATCCTTATGATATTCCAGCCGGTAATTCAGTTTTAGGACCTGATGGCAGTAGTTTTAGTTTGTGCTACGGCATGACTCTACAACCATTTTCAATTGTTGAGAAAAAAATTACCCATCAACCTAACCGCAGCTGCATTTCACTGAGTGTGAAGTATCGTGGTGAAGCGACCTCACAGGCAACAGCAGCCTTGAACCTGTTTTTAAGTAAAGAAAAAATTGTTGCAGATGCTTTAATGCTAGGTTTTAGCCAATATTTTGATTATATCGAGCTGTCTCATAATAATAAGCAATATCGTGGTAACAATATCGATTTTTACTTTGAACCGAAAATCGGTAAACAGTATCAAATTTTTCAGCAATCGGAGCGTGGTCTATCGACACCTCAGCAGTTGCTCGAAGGCTTCTACCTACCGCATGTGCATCATTTTATTGATATTGATGTACCCTCAATAGTGAAAGAACTGGATTGGCAAACTGATCCCATAGTCGTGATCAATATTTACTTCAATCAGCAGCTACCGATCACCCCCGCCCAATGCGAAGAAAGCTTCTATTTAAACTGTGTGCCGACGATTGATCGCGAAAAACAAAACGAATTGAAAATGGATTTTCAGTACGGTGAATCGTCTTATTTATTGCCTATCCCTGCTAATCACTATTTGGCGAGTTTATCAGATGTTCAGCTGGCATTGCAGTCTCATGAAGCCGAGCGTGGGGTGTATTGCGATTTTTACCCGATGACCGATTTCACGGCGGCATCGCGATTACTCCCTCAATATCAACAAGCGCTGTTTTATGCGTTGACTATCGATACTGATATTCGCGGGCGCACCCTGTATTACTTGAATTTCTATACCAATCAGGGTGAACCAATGACGTTACCGCCGAGCCTGTGTTTCTCCTGCCAATACATTAGTTTTGAACATTATCAAGACAGCCGTGTGGGAGTCTTAAATCGGCACGATGAAGCCGTACCTGAAGGGGTGGTAACGAAAAATATCACTGCATTATCAAATTGTTACCCGCCGATTGTGAATGATAAATATTATTGGCAGCTGCTTTCCCATTACAGCGCCAATGCCTTTATGTTGATGTCATTGTCGACCATCAAGCAGATGTTATCAGACTATATTTTATACCGTGAAAACGACCGGCAAGTGACCCGAAAATTGGAACGTCTTCTTTCGGGCTGTGTTGCACTGGATACGCATCTCTATGATTACATTCTCAAAGGTAAGACTCACCGCTGCTTATCGCTGAGCCTAACCCTCGATAGAGCGCAATTTGAAAATGAAGGCGAGGCCTTTATGTTTGTGACGCATTTGTACCATTTTTTCCCATTTTGTTTATCTGAAAACATGTTGTTAGAGATGTCAGTGAACTTTGGCGATAGCGATTTACCGACGTGGTATTTATCGCCCTCACCGTTACAAGGCTATAAATCGCTGTTGTAACCATCATTAAAGGATGGCGTGGTGACCGACTGCGCCTGATGACACATTGAATTAAGTAGGGAAACCACTGATGCCAACCAATATACCGAAAAAGCCCTTATCCGATGCGGAAAAAGCCGCGAACCACTGGCAATCGTTAGTGAATAAAACCAAGCCGCCACGCCTTGATGTGCCATCAGGCTCGGCTCTCGCTAACCAACCTCAAGCGAGTGGCATTGATATCTACGAGGCGATAGCCAATCGTAAGCTTTATTCAGGGTTGGTGTTTACGTGTCAAATTGCCAATCTTCCCGAAGGCACGTTTCAAGTCACCCAATTTGACTTGCACGAAGGGTTGTCGGAACTGTTCACCCTGACCATTCAAGCGGTGAGTCCATTGCCCAATATCGATTTTAAGCGGGTACTGGGGGATAAATGCTCACTCACAGTGATGCGAGAAGGGATAGTCACCCGAAAAATTGAGGGGTTATTGGCGAGCGTTGAGCAGGGAAATACTGACGGGGTGAAGACGTGGTATCAGTTTGTTATTCGCCCTGAAATGTGGGTGATGACCCTTAAACAAGACAGCCGCATCTTCCAAAACACCACGGTGCCGAAGGTGCTCAACACCTTATTACAGGAAGCGCATATTCCCAACGACAAGTTGCTGTATCACCCCGAAGAGCATCTTGAACGCCGCTATATTACCCAAAAGCGCGAAACGATGTTCGATTTCTGGTGCCGCCTCGCGGCCGAAGAAGGCATTACCTTTTGGTTTGAAGAAGGTTCGATGATGTTTTACAGCGACCGCCACTTGGGGATGAAGGCGGGACTGCACCTGACCTATAACCCACAATCGGAGACCGATATCACTGACAGCACGGTGACCGCATGGCGTTATGTAGAAAACCTGTGCAGCGATATTCGTATTGATAAAGACTATAACCCATTACGTCCCTCCCACCCACTGAGCCACCAAGTGACGGGTGAAAATCACCAACAACACGAAGTGTTTGAGAGCTATGGGCGCTTTCAAGACGACGCCGAAGGTAACGTGTTCAATCAAATTCGTTACGAGCAATCGCAAAACAACCGTGAAGTGGGTACCGCCTCGACCAACTGTATCGAACTGGCACCGGGGCGAATTTTCTCGCTGAGCAACCACCCCAGTAGCAAGATGAACGATGATTGGCAAGTGGTCACTGCCCATCACCACGGTGTACAACCGCTTGCCGACAACAGCGGCGGTCAAGGCACCCAGCTGAGCAACACCATCACCTTTATGCCAAGCACCCAAGAGTGGCGACCGCCGTACCGTTATAAACCGACTGCCGATGGCAATGAACTTGCGACGGTAGTAGGACCACCGGGGGAAGAAATCTACACCAACGAACAAGGGGCGGTGACGGTCTATTTCCATTGGGACCGGCGCGGAAAGCCCGACCACAGCGCATCCTGCTGGGTGAGAGTTGCACAGGGTTGGAACGGCGATGGATTTGGGTTTATGGCGATCCCCAGAATCGGGCAAGAGGTCATAATATCCTATTTAAACAATGATATAGATAAGCCCATCATAACCGGATGTACCTATAATGGTCGAAATCGTCCGCCGATAGACTTACCCAAAGACAAGACGCGCACCACGTTTCGTACCAAAACCCACAAAGGTGAGGGGTTCAATGAACTGCGCTTTGAGGATTATAACGGCAAACAAGAAATCTATTTACATGCGCAGAAGAACTTAGCTATTAATGTCCTGAATTCACGGGGTGAACGGATTAATTATGACCGTACAACCAGTATTGGTCACGACGATGAACTGGTGATCGCCAATAACCGCACAGTCACCGTAGAAGGTAATCAAGCGCATAAAACCACGGGTAATTACCAAAGCAAAATTGACGGTGACCAACACACTACGATTGAAGGTGACAGCGTCGAAGCCGTGCAAGGTGTGATTAGCACCAATGCACAAGGGGACATCACTCTACAAAGCAGCAGTAAAATTACCTTAAAAGTTGGGGGGAGCTTTGTGGTGATCCACAGTGGTGGCGTTGATATTAAAGGTCCTGCGATTAACCTGAATTCAGGGGGCAGCCCAGGGGATATTTTACAAGCCACCAATCCAGCGGTATTGAAAGCAGCTGCCAGCACAGGTGCCGCCTTTGTAGCACATTGCCCAATGAAAGAGACCCAAGAGGAGGAGGAGTAATGGCAAAATTAGATACCTGCTATGCCATTATCGATGCAGCTTCTGAACCGGATATTTTTACGATGTTGGAAGAGCTCGATCCGCCTGCCAGCTGCTTGTACAGCGAGCCTATCCAGCCAGAGATTGCTGAACTTGCGCCGTATTTGGTGGAAGCGACACCTGAGGTGAGAAAGTGGCTCAGCCAACGCGATACGCCATGGGGCATTTATGTGTACACCCAAGCTACCATGCGCGAACTGCGCCAGCACCTGCGTAAATATTTGATGGTGATGATCCCCGGTCAAGACAAACCGGTGTTTTGGCGCTATTACGACCCACGCAATGTATGGGACGTACTCAGCACGTTTGATAACTGGCGGTTGCATACATTTTTAGGGCCGATTAAAAAACTGGAAACGCAATTATGGGGTGAGCACGAAGAGTCTGATTTTGAATTAGAGCGCCGCCGTTACCCTGAGAGTGTCAAACAAAGCGGTAAGTTGATGAAGTTTAGCCAAACTCAATATGAGAGGATAAATAAAATGTTTCAAACTAGCTTTGTCAAAAAGTTAATAGTTTATTTTGCAACCAGCTCTTTAAATATGGAGGAAGATTCGGATTCTTTTCAAAATGAAAAAGACATTCTCAGTAAAACATTGAGAAATCCTAAACTTTGTTATGAGAAAGAAATTCGTTATTTTTCAGAAGCAAGATTACTTGCAGCAGAGAATATGGCATGGAATTTATTTGACTACTGTAAATTAAATAGAATTGATGATGAGGTATCATTTCAGCAATTAGGTTATTTATTAAGTATGCATCAAATTAAAGATTTTACAGCTATACCCACAGAATGGTTATCAGATTTAGATGATGATGGTAGCCCTGGCGATTACAGGGTGAGTAGTTTACTTATCAAAATATTTGGTTTTTTGCCTGTATTTAACAAGGAAGTAATGAAATGAGTGAGAATAATGTATCGGGTAAAGTGACTAATGTATGTCAAACATGTGGTATACCTGAAAATTGTTATCAAAAAATAACAATCAAGGAAATTATTGAGCTTCCTAATAATGAGTATGTGGAGAATTTATTAGTCAGTTGGCCTGATAAGGATAATTTTCAGAAGACATACAAAATTAGAGTAAGTTCTAATTTAGCTAAACTGGCTATTCAAATTAATGAAAAGCATCCAGAAAAGTCACATAAAGCATCGATTAGCTCAGATAAACAGCGATTAAACAAAAAATTAGCACTGAATAAGGAAGAAATAGTCGAATTACAATTTGTTGATTATGATGGCTGGTATTTTTCAGTAGAAAAACTGTGGGATATAATCGCTAATGTTATGGCGCCAGTTAATGCATTTAAAAATCCGCATTTTTACGACCTAAAAGTTGATAGATGTAATAAAACATTTTTAGATGCTCGATTGGCGATAAAGCCTTCATTCAAAGTGGGGTTTGCTGCAAGTTTTTCTTGGTCAACAGAAACAGGAACTCGTGAAGATAAAGATCGTAAAGCAGAGCAGCGCAGCCTGACAATTAAGAAAAAAGAAGAGAAAGGGCAGGCTTTACCAAAAGATTTAAATCATCTACATAAAGGATGGACGCTCAATACTGTACCATTTTTTAAAACAGATAAGATGTCATTTGATGTTGAATTTTCTTGTAATGTTGGTGGGCACGAATATTCATTGATACCTTATCAAGGCGAAAGTGGAAAAACACAGCTGCTCAGTGACTTTGAAGGGTTATCTAAAATTGATAAATTTACCTCTATTTTTAAAGATAGATTTTTACATATTTCGCCATCAGCTAAAAAAAATGAGGAGCCTAGTTTTCCTCTTTTTAGTTTTACGTTGAATCCACTTAAAATTGGTTTGACATTTTTTCATGAAGATAGCGAAAATCCACCGAATCCAAAAACAGTTATCGGCATTCAAGGTGCACCTTTAATTGGTTTTGATTTTAAAATTGATGTGATACAACTTCTTGCAAGTATTTCAGGTCCTGGCACCGCAATGGCGGCAGAGAAACTGCGCTCTGCATTAAGTGACAGAAGTAAAAAAAATAAGCAATATCAAAAGAAGAGTAAAACTCAAAATACCTTTAGTGCAGACATTGAAGCTGAAATTGTTATCAGTTGCTCAGTCCATGCAATTGTAGGAAGAATACACACACTAAAAGATGGCTCTAAATTTGGCTGTGATAAAGGGGTGGTGGAATTAGGTGTTAAAGGTTCAGTTAGCCTCTCTGTAGAAACATCGATATTTTTTATGGAGGCTAGCTTAAATGCGGGCTTTCAATTAGAAACGAAAGGTTCATTTGAAATTGACTCTCACGATGATGGTATTGATGCTGTGGCTTGTCATGATGGAATATCGTTAAGAGCTTGGTTTAAAGCAGATTTGCATTTATCTAGTAATAAGAATGAAGAAATTGAACAACAAGAGAGCACACTTGCTGAATCAAAACCTTTACTATATCAAATAGCACCCGCCTTAAAAGCTGAAGATTCTGATGTTAGAATCAATATAACAGGGAAAGAACGTGTAACAAGGCCAAGAAAACAGGTTGAGCCACATGTTGTTCCCATGTATAGCAACCCTATTTTGGATGCTTATCGAATCAATAAATTATAGGTGTAAAAATGAAATCTACTAAGATTATTTTTTCTTTTATTCTAATGATGATAGGAAATACAGTGATGGCATCAACAACAAAAACAAATTTATCAGTAAATACAAGGGTAGATATTAAATATGCGTATTGTAAAATAAAAGCAAATGAAGTGCCTGGAGTGAATAATCGTGATGCGGTATTGCGAGGTTCACCAGCAGGAACTACGGCAACCAACTCATTGTTAGCATTAGAGAATGGCTCAAACACTTTTACAATAGAAATAGCTTCACCTGAATGGTTTTCAAAAAATAAACAAGAAGAAAATAAAAACTCTTTCAATAGAAATGCATATTGTACAGCAGAAATAAGGTTTGTTGATTATAATGAAGGTAAAGTTGGAACTTTAGGTAATCTCATTGTCAAAATTAGCGATGATGGTATTCCTGAAGCATATTTAAATAATGAAATTGATCAGAGTGTAATAAAAAAAACAAACAAAGAATATACTCAAAAAGTAACTAACAATAAACTTAGAGATGTACCTGAAAATGAATACCCTAATGGTATGACTATTTATCAATTTGATAAAGAAATAGTTATTAATGGTATTCCTGAATGGAAATGGGTGACATCTGAACCATACACAGGTACTCAACAACAAATTGATGAACTGAAAATGGCATATGAGAACTTATGGATGGAGTTTAATAATAAAAATCTTGATGGAGTTAAAAAATCGTTAGCAATTGCTTTGGATGCTTGGGCAGTTTCTTCAGATTCTACACCAGATAAAATATTTAACTCTCATCAATTTGATGAAGTGTTTAAACGTAAAAATGCAAAAATGATCCCGATAGATTGGAATAATTTTGAAGTTATTTCTTTTAATAAAGGACGATTAGTTAGAATGGTTTATAAGGAAGATCCAGATCTTTCGCCATTATCGATGAGATATACTAGTATTAATGGAGTTAAAGGAATATATACTTTTTCTCCAATATTCTCATTAATTGATGGCAAATTTGTGCCGGTTATTTAATAAGGATGATTAACTATGCCAACAATTATTCTTCTCGGAGATACCGGTACGGGTCATGGAAAACATGGCGCTACTCAAGTGATTAGCGGTTCACCAACCGTAAAAGTTGATGGCAAACCTGTTGCACGACAAGGGGATGCGCTTGCTTCACATGGTGGTCATGAAAGGACGATTGCAGGTGGTTCAAGTCGTGTTTTCATTGATGGAAAACCGGCTGCAAGAGAGGGAGACGCGGTTAGCTGTGGCGGTGTGCTTATCGGTGGCTCTTCTGTCAAAATTGGCTAGTTGCTCTTGAGCACGGATGTTCTTAGTCATGTGGTGCAGTGGGAGGCTGCGCCATATGACCAATTAAATATGGAAGTAACTGATGCTAACCAATATATCAAAAGTTAATTGACGCTGAAAAACATAATAATTATTGATGGTCGTTAATGGATTAATTAAAGATTAATTATATTGATATGTTATCAGATTAGATGACGGCTAACTGTAACCATTGTTCAAGTTATTAGCCTATTACCTGATTGTGATTGGAGTGGTGATGCTCAAGAAAATAATACAATAATCGGTTTTATTAACAGTGAGAATATTTAATGAGTATTTTTTTTAATCCTGCCAAACATCCTCATCGGCTAAAACCACAGCCTTTGGGGGAGCTGGGAGAGCGCTATACTGAAGATTGGCCAATGTCAGAATTGGATTTTCTAGAAACAGTCGATAAGCAGCAATGCATTTTGGTTAACAAAGACATTCGACGCCGTGATGCGTTTGCATTTCCGGGATTTATTTCTGGGATTATTGCATTTGCTATGTTTTTTCACTTTGTTTTTATGGACCATCATAAAAGTTATACAAATTTTAATAAACGGCTTCAAACTTATACGTTGGAATATAAAGCGTTATATGAAGATAAAACACAAAGAGACAAACTACCTGAATTTGTTGTTGATAAATATACCCCCTACTTTAATCAAGAAAAAATATCTTTGGTCGATTATTTTCATGTTTACTTTAATGGCTATATTACAACAACCCCTTATTTAGAGATATTTCTTTCTTCTATTTTATTATTGATTTTATTTCTTTTTATTGTTGTGGGAGGCTATCAGTCCTTTTTCAAAAAACCGCGCACTTTGGTTTTTGATCGCGACAAGAATTTAGTGTATACGTGGCATGGTGGAAAGGTATTTGTCGCACGCTATCCGGAGGTGGGTGTCGGAAAAATCGGTAAAATGATTGCCATCCAATTATTTGGTTTTGATAAATACAAGCAATCATTGGTTACAGAACTGTTCTTTCCAAATGTGTATGTGTATTCGGTGTACCATACCAGTACTGATTATCATGACCAACGTTTTATTAATTTTATCAATACCTATATGCGTGAAGGCCGCGATGCGCTTATTCAGTCAAACTATTACCGAGAAAAACCGAAAGTCTTTTTTGGTAAAAACCCTATCCCAGCTGATTTTGAGCAGCAAATCGATGCAATTTTAGTCAAATTAGACAAGGAAAAGCCTCATGCGCAGCACAGTTAACGGTTGTAAAATCATTTTAAAAAACGACACCACCAACACCGGTGTTTCTAATATTTTAAATGGTTAAAAACAGGTTAGATGAAGCCAATAGCGTTCTGGGTTTTATTAATGAGGAAAAAATATAATGGGTATAGTTGCCTTTGCCAAAAAACATCTGACATTAACATCCAGTTTTGCGCGTGCTAAAAAACAACGTTTGGCAGCCAATAACGAACGCTATCAAAATAATATTGCTCTCGAAGAACTTACTTTTATTGATGAAATCAATACTAAACAATGTGCAATTGCGAATATTAATCGTGGAAAACGTGATGTTGGAGCAATGAGCTTTTTTTTGGTTTTTTTAGTTTGTTTTATATTATTTGTGAGTGAATTAATAAGTTCAAATATAAGACATTATAATAGTTTTGTTGATATCATTTCAATGTATGAACAAGATTATAACTATTTTAAAGCAAAAAATATAACTTTAACTGAACGAGTTAAGGAACTCGAACCATTTTATGGAGAAGGTAATACGAGCTTTGGGGTTTTCTTTGTCGACTACTATTTATGGGGGGGGCATGTAAATAAAGTCAATGGTGGTGATTTTTTTATTATAGTCATGACGTTAATCTTTGGTGCTGTTACCAGTATGACCGGTTATATCATCTTTTTAAGAACCCTGCCTGTTCTGGTTTTTGACCGTGAGAAAAAATATGTCTATAGCTATTTAAAAGGAAAAGTCTCAGCAGATCGTTATGAATATGTCGAGTATGGTCACGCCCCGATTATGCTTGCTGTCCGGTTATACAGTATTAATACGGAGAATGGTGAATTACAAGAAGAGATGTTTTTACCCTATGCCTCAGCCATGTCAAACCTTAACTTTAATACAGATAAAGAAGCCAATATATTGGTCAGTTTTGTGAATACGTTTATGCGTGAGGGGCGTGATGCAGTGATGGATAGTGATTATAAGCAACCAAAACCGTTGCTTTTACTCTCTCGCAATAAATTACCAAAAGATTTTGAAGCACAAATTGAAGCTATATTGATTAAACGCGACAAGGAGAAAGCGTTGAATGCGCAGCACAGTTAACGGCCGTAAAATCATTTTAAAAAACGACACCACCAACACCGGCGGTACAGTTCTGACAGGCTCTTCCCTAGCCAAACAAACCGAAGGCGTCGCCTGTGTAGGCGACTTGGTTTATTGCCCGTCATGCAAAAAAACGGGCACTATCGCCGAGGGGGACAGTTTAATGAAAATCAACGGGATCCCTGTCGCACTCGAAGGCCATAAAGTGGCGTGTGGCTGCTCGAATGGCTGTGTATTAGTTGCGGTCGGATGAGCGACTCTTAGTTGATTCTAAGGTAACAAAATCATACAGATGCAATCTGAGAATGGGGTGAATATATTCAAGGGCGTCGGTTTAGCAACTTGGAATATTCTACTCACTTTGAAGTAAGCAGGGGTTAGTATCAAATTTTTGAGCAGTTGCCAGTCACCCCAGCTCTATGTCAAAAAAGATATGATCTGGACTTATCTTTTACGTCACTTATTGGTTTGGGATTACGTATTGATATCATTAATGTTCTTCTGGCAAGAGTGGGAACAGGAAAATATAGGTGTGAGTTTTGTCAGTACATGGAAGAGAAAAAGAAAGAAATGGAGGAATCGCGGAATAAGCCGGATTTGAATAGGTATGTCATCATATTTATGGGTTTTGGCAAGAAACCTCCACGGGAGGCAATACAAAAGTTAGCAGAAGATGCCGGCTTTGCTAATTGGGAGCAAGCACGTATTTGTATTCAACAAATTGTTGACACGTTAACTTATTTTCCAAAACTGGCTCAAGAAATATCAGTATCAAAAACAATACAAAAAGAGATTGAACAAACTCTTACTGAAAGGCGTAAGAGTAATGCACTATTATTTGCAAGATAAAGCGGAGGATACCGCTTTATCTCTTCCAAATATCACTGATCCAGCAAACGACGATAAATGGCTAAATATGCCTCGGCAGATTTATGCCAACTGACATCTTTTGCCATGGCATTTTTTTGTACTTGTTGCCATTGTATTGGGGATCCCCATAATGCAAATGCCCGATCAATCGCGGCTTTCAAATCAGTAGAGTCACTTTCGTGAAATACAAAACCGGTCGCAGTTTTATGTTTAAGCGCTTCCAGCGAGCAATCTGTTACCGTATCCGCTAGGCCACCCGTGTGTCGCACCAGTGGTAATGTGCCATAGCGTAGTGCATATAGCTGAGTTAAACCGCAGGGTTCAAAACGGCTTGGTACCATCAATACATCAGCGCCCGCAATAATTTGATGAGACATAGGTTCGTCGTAGCCGATAATCACGCGAATTTGATCGGGGTATTGTGATTGAATATGACGATAAGCATCTTCCAGCTCGTGATCCCCACTACCCAGTAAAATAAATTGGCTACCTGAGCTGAGTAGATCAGGCAAAGCCTCTAGGATCAGATCTAAACCTTTTTGGCGGGTCATGCGGCTGACAACCGCGAACAAGGGCTGCTCAGTTTGTTGGGCTAGGCCAAGTAACTTCTGGATAGCAAGTTTGTTTTTTGGCTTATTTTTTAGGCTGCGATCACTGTACTTGTGTGCAAGCAATTTATCGTGAGAAGGTGACCATACGGCGGTATCGATACCATTCAAAATTCCACTCAGCCGCTGTTCTTGATTGAGTTGGTTTAATAAGCCATCTAAACCATTCGCATAATGAGGATCTAAGATTTCTTTTGCGTAGGTTGGGCTGACAGCATTGGTGTGGTTGGCATAAAATAAACCGGCCTTCATAAAGGAAAGTTGACCATAAAATTCTAAACCATTCACATTATAAAACTCAGTGGGTAACCATAATTCATGAATATGATGTGGCGAAAATAGTCCTTGGTAGGCGATATTGTGGATCGTGAACATGCAGCGTGCGGGATAACCGTAAGCAGCAAGATAAGCACAGGCTAGAGCAGCATGCCAGTCATGTGCATGGACGATTTCTGCCTGCCATAGTGAGTCACAACCTCTAGCAAGCTCTGCCGCCACAAAGCCTAATACTCCAAATCGACGATAATTATCGTGATAAGCATTATTATAACCATCGTGGTAAGGGCTGCCTTCGCGTTGGTATAAATGTGGCGCATCAATGATATACATTGGTGTATCTTGATATTGGCTGTAATAGAGGGTGATTTCACCTGCATAAGTGTTTAGCGTGGTGACTTTTTGTTTATCGGTGGCTTGATTGATAATCGCCGGAAAACCGGGGAGTAAAACTCTTGCATCGGAGCCATGCTGTCGTTGTGCAGCCGGTAGTGCAGCGACGACATCGGCTAAGCCACCTGTTTTGACTAAAGGAAAGAATTCGGCAGAAACATGTAATATTTTCATTTTGACTCCTTACTTCTGTTTCGAGGCTAGCCGTGTATGTTTAAGTGGTGACTTAAGTTTGAAATACAGCGTTGAGAGTGGTGGCAGCGTTAACTCGATCGAGTGGTCACACCCGTGGGTTTTGATTGGTTGACTGGTCACGGATGCAGTGTCTTGCGCATCGTTTCCACCATAGATATGTGCGTTGCTGTTGAGCACGATTTGGTATTCTCCCGCAGTTTTGACGCCAATACGGTAGTGTTCACGAGTCACTGGGGTGAAATGGCTCACGATAAACAATGCATCGCCATTGGCGGCGTAACGGATAAATGCAAATACAGAGTTATCGTAATCGTCGACGATCAGCCATTCAAAGCTTTCTGGATGATGATCATGATCGTATAGCGCGGGTGTGTGGCGATAGGTGAAATTGAGATCTTTGACAAAACGTTGTACGCCTGCATGGGGGCTAGTTGGAATATCGAGCAGTTCCCAGTCTAGCTGACCGTCATGATCCCATTCACGCCACTGCGCCATCTCTCCCCCCATAAAAAGGAGTTTTTTACCTGGATGCGCCCACATAAATCCGTAATAGGCACGCAGTGTGGCAAATTTTTGTTCAGGGGAGCCAGACATTTTGCGCAACAGTGAGCCTTTACCATGGACGACTTCATCGTGGGATAATGGCAAAATAAAGTTTTCACTCCATGCATACATCACACCGAAGGTCATTTTATTATGATGAAATTTACGAGCAATTGGGTCTAACTGTAAATAATCGAGGGTGTCATGCATCCAACCCATGTTCCATTTGTAGTTAAAGCCTAATCCACCAAGGGAAGGTGGAAGTGTGACGCCAGAGAAACTGGTTGATTCTTCTGCCGCCATTAAGGTATCCGGCTGAATTTGATGCAGTAATTCGTTCGTGTGTTGTAGTAGGCTAACTGCTTCAAGGTTGACGTTGCCGCCGTACTCATTAGCTATCCATTCTCCATCTGGGCGGCTGTAATCACGGTAGATCATGGATGCAACAGCATCGACCCTTAACCCATCAAATCCAAAACGTTCCACCCAATATACTGCATTATCGGCTAAGAATCGGCGAACTTCAGGGCTGCGATAGTCATAAATCAAGGTGTCCCAATCACGATGTCGGCCTTCTTTTGGATCAGCGTATTCATAGAGCGCCGTACCATCAAAGTTGGCTAACCCACTGGCATCAGAAGGAAAGTGCCCTGGAACCCAATCGAGGATCACATTAATACCTTGTCGATGCGCTTCATCGATAAAATCTATCAGGTCTTGTGGTGAACCATAGCGGCTGGTTGGTGAATAAATTCCTAATGGTTGATAGCCCCAAGAGCCATCAAAAGGGTGTTCACTGATTGGCAATATTTCGAGATGGGTAAACCCCATGTCTTTAACATAAGGGAGTAATGTTGTTGCGAGTTCTCGATAACTTAGCCACGTTGTGCCATCTTGTGTCCGTCGCCATGAACCTAGGTGGACTTCGTAAATAGCAACAGGGGCATTACGTTGATTAGCTTGTGCTTGTTTTTTGGTCGGATAACGTTTTTGTGGAAGAGGGGAAACAATCGATGTGGTATCAGGACGTAATTGGCTACGAAAGGCATAAGGGTCTGATTTAAATTGTAGCTCACCATTCGCATCAAGTATTTCATATTTATAGCGTGTTCCTGCGCTGATTGCGGGTAGAAAAATTTCCCAGATCCCACTTTCAGGACGATAACGCATTGGATAGCGGCGACCATCCCAAAAATTGAAGTCGCCAACGATTGAAACTCGTTGCGCATTAGGAGCCCAAACACAGAAATGGGTACCACTGATATCATCAAGTTGCCGTAAGTGCGCACCCAACTTTTCAAATGAAAAATTTTGCTGAGTGTCTGCATCACTAAGTAGTGTTCCAAAGCGGTAAGGATCTTCAATAACTTGCTGAGTATCCCCCCAGTTAATCTGCAAGATATAGGTAAAGTTTTTATCTAAAGAGGCAATATGGCCAGAAAAGAAACCTCGAGGATCAATTTGAGACAGCTGAATAACGGGCGTGGCAGTGAATCTATCTAAAATCGTGACTTGCTGAGCATTCGGTAGTAATACGCGAAAATAGGTTATTTCTCCCACGCGGTGCATGCCGAGAAATGAAAAGGGGTCACGATATTTCCCTGCAAATAACTGCTCAATGATCTGTTGTTGCCCTGATTGCTGCTCAATTGCTTTCATCATTTCTCCTGAAAGATCGAAGTTATATACTCGTCATACTTCAAGATGCAGGGTTGTTGACTACGCTCAGCTAGCCGAGTCACCGAGTGTATCTATACTCCTTGCCTATTTCCGTTTACTGTCGACCTACAACTCGAATTATTTAAAGTATAGTGGTCTCTATAGTAATAACTTGATTTTTCTTATTCTGTATAACGATATGACTAACTAATTTTATAATGGGAAATGTTGAGATTAATCAAAAATGATCCCATTAGGCAGCAAATATAATTATAAGAATAAGTAAATGGGCGGTGTTGATGAAAACAATCTATACTCGTTATAGTTCAAGTTACAGCATTGTTGACCGAATTTACTTGCCAGTTACATACTTATGTATATGGCTAGTGATGGAGCCACTTGTTGCCTAGCTGAACTTCGAATTATTTAGAGTAAAAAACGAATAAATTAAAAATAATCTTGTTTGTGGAGATAATAAATCTGTAGAGTAAAAAGTCAACAAAAATAATCTTTGTAATTCATTATGTTAATGACTTTCTATTTAAGATGTTCGCTATTAAACATTATTATCATTTATCGATGAAAAATATAACATTCTAATTAGTCAGAATGTCAAAAAATTAATTTGTTAAATGGAAATCGCTATTGCTTTATTAGTATTACTCCGTAAAGATAAGAGCAGTGATTAATAAATGAGTAAGACCCAGAGAGTTATTATGGATCAACCGACAAATTCAATCGAAACTAATCAAAAAACGAAAAAAAATGAAACACGCAGAAAACTATGGATGGCAATAGCTTCCATTATTATTGTTTTGCTGTTTGTTGCTTATGGCGCTTACTGGTTTTTGGTATTACGCTTTCAGGAATATACTGATGATGCGTATGTTTCGGGGCTACAAATACCTATTATTGCGCAAACAACCGGTAATGTGACGCAAGTAAATTTTGAAAATACCGATTTAGTAAAAGCAGGTGATGTGCTGGTGGTATTGGATAAAACCAATGCAACGTTAGCGTATGAACAAGCAAAACACGATTTAGCCACCACCGTGCGTAAAACTAAAGAGCTGTATATTAATGGTGATGAGTATCAAGCTCAGATCCAAAAAAATAGAGTATCACTTGCGCAAGCACAGAAAGATTACCAACGTCGCGTGGCTTTAGGTCGTAGCGGAACAATATCGAAAGAAGATTTGCAGCATTCACAAGAAGCGGTGCAACTCGCGCAAGCAGCTCTGGATATTTCTATTCAGCAATATAATGCAAATCGCGCATTATTGCGCAATACAGAGCTGAAAAAGCAGCCCGCTATCCAACAAGCGGCTGATAGTGTGCGCAATGCGTGGATTAACTTGCAACGTACTGAAGTGAAAAGCCCAATGACGGGTTATGTTTCGCGTCGTAACGTACAAGTCGGTTCACAAGTTGGCCCACAAGGGTCATTAATGGCTATCGTGCCCGCACAACCTGTCTGGGTGGATGCTAACTTCAAAGAAACCCAGTTAGAAAAAGTACGTATCGGGCAGCCCGTGACGTTAACCAGTGATTTTTATGGTGACGATATTGTGTTTACTGGGAAAGTGGTAGGGCTCGATATGGGAACAGGTAGTGCTTTCTCTCTATTACCGGCACAAAATGCGACGGGTAACTGGATCAAAGTGGTTCAGCGTTTGCCTGTACGTGTAGAGTTAGATCCTGAACAAGTGGCTAAATATCCATTGCGTATTGGTTTATCGATGAACGCAACTATTGATATTAAAGATGAAAATGGTCCGGTCTTAGCTGAGGTTCAGCGCGAAACGCCGGCATTTGAGAGTGATGTATTGGTACTGAAACTCAATGAGGTCGATGCTGTTATCGACACTATCATTAACGAAAACGCGGATTAGCCCGAAAAGGAGTGGATGTGGCCGATATTCAACCACTAAAGGGCTCAAAACTGGTATGGGCAACGATAGCATTGTCGCTGGCGACCTTTATGCAGGTACTGGACTCGACTATTGCTAACGTTGCAATTCCAACGATTGCAGGTGATCTCGGTGTTTCGATGTCTCAGGGAACATGGGTGATCACCTCATTTGGTGTTTCTAACGCCATATCAATTGCGATTTCAGGGTTCCTTGCCAAACGTTTTGGTGAAGTGCGTGTATTTTTGTGGGCGACTGCATTATTTACCATTTTTTCATTGCTGTGTGGCTTTTCAGATAGTCTTGGTATGCTGATTTTGTACCGTGTATTACAAGGTGCAGTAGCCGGACCCGTTATCCCGCTATCACAAAGTCTGATCATGCGCTGTTATCCACCTAAAATGCAAAATATGGCGTTGGCATTTTGGTCGATGACTATCATTTTGGCTCCTGTATTTGGTCCTATTTTTGGCGGTTATATCAGTGATAACTTCCATTGGGGCTGGATCTTCTTTATGAACGTTCCTTTGGGGATTTTTGTGGTCATTGTTGGCTCCATAATCTTAAAAGGAATGGAATCGAAGGTGGTGAAAGTCCCGTTCAACGTCATTGGGCTAGCATTGCTATCCGTTGGTGTTGGTTGTTTACAGGTATTACTGGATAAAGGGAAAGAGTTAGGTTGGTTAGCATCTAATGAAATCGTCATCTTAGCGGTGATTTCAGCGATTGCGCTAGTATTCTTAGTGATTTGGGAGTTGACCGATAAAAACCCTATCGTCGAGTTAGCACTGTTTAAATCACGTAATTTTACTATCGGGACTATCTCAGTCAGCTTAGCGTATATGGCCTACTTTGGTGCAATTGTCTTGTTACCCCAACTATTACAAGAGGTATATGGCTATACCGCGACATGGGCCGGTTTGGCGTTGGCACCGATAGGGTTACTGCCTGTTCTATTTTCAGCGCCGGTTGCCAAGCTATCAGACTTCCTTGATATACGTTGGATAGTCACTTTTAGCTTTGTGTTCTATGCGATCTGTTTCTTCTGGCGAGCTTATACTTTTGAACCAAGTATGGATTTTACCGCGGTCGTATGGCCTCAATTGGTGCAAGGGATGGCAGTTGCTTGTTTCTTTATGCCATTGACGACATTAACATTGTCAGGGCTACCGCCTGAAAAACTGGCATCGGCATCGAGTTTAGCTAACTTTTTCCGTACCCTTGCAGGCTCAATTGGTACTTCGATTACAACGACCATGTGGAGTGATAGGGAAGCGGTTCATCATAGTCAGTTAACGGATTATATTACCGATTACAATCCTGAATCCCTTGAGATGTATAAAGAAATGGGAGCGCATGGTTTAAGTAATGAGCAAACATCCGGTTTTATTGCGCAAGAAATCACTAGCCAAGGACTGATTATTGCTGCTAATGAAATCTTCTGGTTATGTGGATGGGTATTTATTGCCTTGATCATCACGGTTTGGTTCGCTAAGCCGCCATTTGGTAGTAAAGCGAATAAATAATGATATTAATTAGGGCGCTAAATAGCGCCCTAACTGAGGTTGCTGACGAAGCGGGATAAAAGCGTGGTTTTTCCCGCTCCGTGTTATCAGCCGAAAATCAATGAATTGATTTTCCTCGTTTATTTCAGAACCCCTAACGACTGCCGCCAAACATGATATGTTTGTCAACAGTCTGAATTAGGGCGCTAAATAGCGCCCTAATTATTTATGGATAAACAATATTTAGAGTCGCTGATGTCTTTATGGTGCCTTGGGTGACTCGTCTTGGATCCCATGCATAATAATACGCTGCCATTGGAATGCTAAAGTTAGGTTCTAACTGCCCACCTGCATTCACATAAAACAGTGATGTCGCTTTCCCGCGATTATTGGGGTTTTGTGCGATAACGATAGGGGTATTTGGTGTGTTGGTTTTGACTAAGCGTATACCGACACCTTGTGCTGCATTAGCTGTTTTATCTATCAGCACCGAGTTATCAGAGCTAAGTAGATTATTACTGGATAAAAAGATATCAATCGACCGCTCTGCAATATTGTTGCCTCCACCAAGGTTTTCACAACGCATATTGAGTGCAAATGGTGTATAGCCTGCGTGGGAGTCGTTGAGCACTTGATGACTGCTCAATGTAGGTAAAGTGACCACAAGGCCTGAATTTTTGAAGACACAGGTGGTTAGTTTAGGGGCGTACTTTAAAATCATCGGTTGACCAAACATATCGCGATCGTCGTATGGCCAATGAAACCCATTAAATAGCCATTGTAAGATCTTAATAATTTGTTTAACTGGCCACAATAAAATATCAAACAATGACATGCCGCTTAAATCGGTAACAAATAAAATATCATGTAAATTGACGGTATCACCGCTAACCATTGTGCCTGTTTTTGGCACGAGAGAGAATTTGATCGTGACGGGGGTATTTAGCTCAGATGCTGAATGTCGGCCTGTTTTTTTCAGCGTTCTGTTTGGGATATCGTTAATGATTTGTGCTCTGACATTATACTTCCCATTATTAAAGCTTAATATGGTGGCGTATTTTTCATCTGTATTGAGAATTTTAGTATAACCAAATTCGCTTTGCGTCGTGGAACAATTAAAGTTACCTGAATACTGGGTTGCAATGGTGGTGACCCATTCGGGCGTCGCGGGCGTCAGCTTATCCGAAAGGTCGATACTGATTGGTGGTGCGTAGCGTACACCTTGTTCATAACAAATTGCGTAGCTATAGCCACTAAAGGCCATCAATAATAATAAATATAGGTATTTGATCATGATACGAGTTCCATTACTGGCAGATGCCAGCGACGCCATCTAAATTTTCAGGCAAGTGATTGATCACGCAATCACCATCATTCAGTTGAATAACGACACTTTCTGGGAAAGTTTCAGCTTTCAAATATAAGACACTGGCTTGGCCTACGTAGCCGAGTGCATTGCCATCAAGATCGGTAATTTCAGCGCCAAAAGGTAGTGCTTTGCCATTTTTTTGGAAGGCACGGCTAACCCATGAGCTACGGGTATCCGTTTTGAATTTAACTAAACTCACGGATCCTTCAATCGGGGCACTATTCGCAATATTACCAATCACTTCAGCACCTTGAACATTTTCTGTATTCGAAAGGGTGATTGAGTTTTTACGATAAGGTGTCGCGTAAGGTACCAGTGCTAATCCGTCTTTATTAGTTATGATACTTTGGTCTCCATTTACCATGAGCCCTTGTGCTTTTGGTGCTTGTACTATGGTCATGGTGTTGCCAATTTCATTGGAAGCCAGCACATCCCAAGGAATAGCGACTAGACTACCGCGAGCGCTCAAACCTATTTGACGATAATCATTTGATTCACTGATAGAGCTGCCTACCGTGGAAATATTTGAACGATAGGCAAGGTTTGCACTCGCCATATTTTGTCCGCCTTGTTGATTGCTTCCAGATAGGGAATAACTTAGGCGGTTGGCTTCCAATGCAGTACCACTTAAGGAAACGGTGCTCTGTTGATAATGTGAATCAGTCGCTGTCAAACCTGTGCTTATCCATACATTATTATCGAATAAGTTCATAGGCAGGCTGAAGGTGAGATAATAGCGGTTCTCTTCTTTGCCTTTACCGTCGCGGACTCTACTGGCAGAGATAGAATAACTGATATTTGCATATGCGTTGGAGTAGCCTAATTGGTATTCGCGAGTTGTTGGTGTCGTTGACCAATAATCACGCTGAGAGCCTGAAATATAGGTCGTTCCCCAATTTTCAGGAAGGCGTTGGTTTAAGTTAATCGTAAATGTATTCTTAGGGCGCACACCACGCATTGAGTCCCATGTGTTCATATCAAAAGAGGTTGTTTCTTGATTAGGACGAGAGCCTTGTGTCTGTTTATCTAGGGTCTCTTGATAGAGGCGATAGCCTTCATGAGCATGGATTGAATCGCTAAAACTGTAATAGCCTTTTGTTGAATAGCGATAGGCTGCTAAGGTAAAGTTAGTCGCGGTAGTATCCAAGAATTTGCTGTATGAGATCCGCATACTTTGCCCACGGGAAGTTTCATTTGGTAGCTTAGTATTTGCATGGGTAACATCAACAGAAACTGCACCAATCGGCAGGTTCCAGCCTGTTCCAAGCAAGTAGGCTTGATAATCTTCACTCGCGATAGTTCCTGCATAACCCGTTATCAGGTTATTAAAACCATATTCAACAGTCCCTTGAAAAAACTCTGGTTGATAATGGCCATTTTCTTGATTTACCTTACCGGCAAGTAATGCATAATTGCTTACGCCTTCTTTTAACATACCCGGTACGGCAGAAAACGGCACGGTAAAGGATTGCTCCTGCCCATCAGCTTCTTTTACGATAACTAACAGATCACCCGCAGAGCCGGTTGGCTGGATATTATCAATCGTAAATTGTCCCGGAGGAACGTTCTCTTGGTAAACAACGCTGCCGTTTTGTATGACTTTCACAAGGGCGTTCGTTTGCGCAACTCCGCGTACAATCGGGGCAAATCCTTGTTGCGATGTGGGGCGCATATTGATATCCGAGGCCAGAGATACGCCACGTACACGTACTGAGTCGAAGAGAGTGCCTTGAGAGTAAAAATCGCCGGCCACAAAATTAGATTTATAGAGTGGTAAAGCTTTGCGTAAATAACGCGTGTTATTTTCCCATTTTAGGCTACTACCCGCATGTTTACGCACTGAACTGCTATCTCGAAACTGCCAAGAGCTAAGGTTGATACCTGATTCAAGACCTGCATAGATATCATCGCTGGTGGATTTATCGCCATTTTTATTGTTAGTTTTATAATAGGTGGTGTTATATGACAGCATAGCGGCTGGGATCCCACTTTCCCATGACTCAGGTGGGACATAGCCGACTTCAGTACGCAGTAAAAAGCTTTGTGGAATGGTCATTTTGATGCTGAGTGTGCTGACATCGACATCATAACGACCACCCTGAACTAATTGTTCTAATGTGTAATCTTGTGTCTCTTCAGTTGTTTCAGGTAATTGAATACCAAATAATGCAGCTTCTGTTTTGCTGATTAAGATAGTGTTCTGTTCATCTGTAAAAACAAAAGGATAACGGCCTTTCCAGTCACCATTGATATAAGTATCCATTTCTTGAATACCAGCAGGCATGCTCTGTTCTTCATAAAATCGAGATAGATTCGATTTTGCAGAATCCCCCGCAAGCAAAGAGGTATCAAAATTGACGCCCCAGCTTTTTGATGTTCCGAGAAGCAAACAAACTGCGAGTAGGCTCCAATGATGGCCGTACAACTTCATTATTACAGATTCTCTTTTTTATTTAGTAATCACGGACTTATTTTTATAAGCACCCAGATCATCAACATATAATAAGCTGTAGCTTTGACCTGCTGTAATGGCGGTTTTGGCAGGCGCTAAGCTATTAGAAAACGGTGCAATCATCAGCGAGTCGGCAAGCATTTTATTACCGCTTTTATTACTAATATTTGCGATAGTGACGTAATAAGGACTGTTGTTGGTAATGCGAAAACTTTGATTTTCGGCTTTAACGGTGAGTTGCTCAATAGCTTGCTCAACACCGGCTTGTAATGATGTTGGACGATAAAAAAGCTTAATACGTGTTTTAATGGCTAACTGCATGGTATTTTTACCTTGCAGATGATCAGGCGTTGGTGGAATGTCTAGCACATTCAAGTAAAAAACCGATTCACGATCTGTTGGCAGTGACGCAGGTAATTTTTTAATACGTAATTGTTGACCTGCGTTCCCTGAGACTTTAACAACGGGCGGGGAAAGTAGAAAAGGCACATTTGCTGTCTCAGGAGTTGAATTGATATCGCCATCATCAATCCATGATTGAACCAATGCAGGATCATCACCGTTATTGATTAATTGAACGATAGTTTCGTTATTCTTTTCTGGATAAATAACACGAGTACCATTAACAACAATATTAGCGAATGCTGTATTAATACTGATAAGTAAGGAAAATAAAATAATTAAGCGCATTTTTATAAACTCAGAGGGATGGGATGGTCAAGTTAATAGATTAACTTGACCATAAGTATGCCCTTTATACTTTAAGCGGTAGTGCTTGTATTAAGGCATGGTGTCTATACTTATCATACTTCAAGACATATGGGGAACTATGCGCTATTCACCGAGTATCTATGCGCTTCTCGGCTATTTTTGCTTGTCGCCTATCTATATCCTGAATTAGTTAGAGTATATATTCATTAGCACTAGTTACTTATGTCATTACCTAGTGTTTTATTTAATTGACACCTTGCTGTAACTTTAATTATTTCGGGTATATTAACATGCTCTGTATTATTACAAGGAAGCATTATTGAATTAATTTATTCATATTAATTGCATATTTTTTTATGCTGTTATTAATGCTATACCTCGAATAATTGAGAGTATATTACAGGTAAGAAATGGTGTAAGTTACATTAGAGCTTAAGCTACCTACTCTTGCTGGCAGTGCATTCGTTTTGTAGTAATAAATATCTAATGCTAACGTTTCAGGCGTTGCTTCATTACCTTTAATATTAGTAACCAAAGGTTGGTTTAATACAAGAGGAGTTTGATCTGTTGTTTTTGTAATAGCAAAACCAACGTTACGTGATACGTTTGCATCATTTTCATTTACAGTAGTGTTCAGCAAATATTTACCATCTGTAGAGATATTATTTGCAGAAGAGAAATAGATTTTTAACGGTGCATCTTCGGCTTTGTTTGCTGAAGTACAGTTAGAAAAAGTAAGAGAAACGGTTTTTTTGTTTTTTGTGATGATGCCTGGTTTGGTACCCGCTTCATCTACGCTGATAGGATTTAAAGCCACAGTAAAGTCAGCGCTTTTGCCACCATTGATAGTACAAGTTGTATCTGTAATCGCACCGCTAAAGTTGATCACACCACCTGCTGAACTGTCTTCCGCCATGGCAGGTGTTGCCGCAAGAATTAATGCTGTCGCAGCAGATAATGCAAATTTGTTATTCATTTTCTTCTCCGAGAAGAGCTGTGTGTATGTCAATAATAAGTAATAGCAAGCCGTTAACGTCTGGTTATTCACCAGAAATTAAACTCAGCCAGTTTAAAAATATTTATTAATTATCTGAATTTTAAATTTAATATAAAAATACAAAATCACACTTTTGGTAAAAGTGTATTTGTATTTCACTCTTGTTTAACTACCAGATAAATTTGATTTATATCAATTTTGATAGGGCGCTATTATACGTATAATCATCTGTTTAAAAAGAGGGTTAAATTTACTCATATTAGATTTAAAAATTAAATATCGGGTTATGCTCTGAAATGGTTAGCTATTACGCGAAAAAAGACGTAATAAGAAATGAGATTAGAGTTTTATTTTGTAATTTTATTTATTACAGAGTTATGTGTATTCTTTAACATTAAAAGTAGGGTTAAAAACTTGTTACTAATTATTTCTTTTTGTGAAATTATGTTTTTTTATTTATTTTAAATCAATACGTTAAATAATATACCTCTTTGTGAGTAGTTAAATAATGATGATGATTGATGAATTTTTCTTTTGATTTTATAACTTTATATATCTGTTAAATTAAAATTTTTAACTAATAAATATGGTTTATAAAAAATAAACTATTATATAGTTTGGTGATTATCAACAAGAAATATGATTGTTAATAATAATATTTACTTAAAATAACCGTTGTTTTGGTAGATAGGACAAGGTATTTATGAGTAATTATTAACCTATTCAAGTCTATGCCTATTGCAGTAATAGCTAAAACCTCAACAATAACATTATTAATTATAAGGTTTATTTCCAAAGGGTAATACAACTAACCCAAATATGACTTGTGTTATGTTTCGAGTTAACAGTATCGGCATGGAGCCAGCAAACTTTATAATTATTTTATTATCATCGGCTAATCTTTAAATAAGGCGGTAGACAATGCGTATAGTAAGCATGTTATTAATTGCCTTGTTGGGGCTTAGTATACTTCAGCCTAAGAAGGTGACTACCACTCAGCCAGCCAGACTATTGAGTTTATCTATGCTCCCTGTCTATCTTCATTTTTTGTCTACCTGACACTCGAATTGTTTACAGTATATGTGTATGTTTTTTGGGGCACTTGTTGCTCAACTCTACTTCGAAGGGTTTGGAATATAGGTAGGAGTTATAATTTAAGAAGTTATTATGAGCTAATAAATTATTCATGTAGTACTTAATAGAAGAATACCACATGAATAGTTATACAAAGCTAAAGTGCTGATTTGGGAATGATACCTTCGAAGACTAATTTAGGCCTATTGGGTTCTTCCTGAGCCAAAGGTTCGACCTCACGGAGAGTCTGTTTACACCGACTCACTAAGTCTTGGTAGTCAACAGTACCACTGCTTTTCCATGCAATTTCTTGTTCTGATAGCTCTCTTAGTGCTTTTGCTGGGGTACCAACAATCAGCATATTGTCGGCAAATACAGCTTCTGCTTTGACAAATGCACATGCGCCAACAATCGAGTTTTCACCAATAACAGCACCATCCATAATGACACTGTTCATACCGACTAATGCATTACGTTTAATGTGGCATCCATGTAAGATAGCACCGTGGCCAATATGACCATCTTCTTCAATGATCGTATCGAATTGTGGAAAACCATGCATAACACAGTTGTCTTGAACGTTAGCGCCATCCTTGATGATTAAACGACCAAAATCCCCTCTTAGGCTTGCATTCGGACCAATGTAAACATTTTTGCCAATTATAACATCGCCTATGACCACAGCGGTTGGATGAACAAAACTGTCAGGGCCAACGACGGGGGTAAGCCCATCTATTTGGTAAAAAGACATCGTAAATTTCTCCTGTTGAATTTTGCATTGGCTATACTTTATGCAGCAATTTCTTTTAACGCGCCCCCAAAACGCTTGAAATATAAAGTAGTTGGCTGAGGTAGCTCTCCAACTGTCGTTTCACATCTTTCACTAATATAGCGTGTTGCTGCAAGCTCAACTCGTTGATAAATATTAGTGCATAAGTGTTTTGCTATTTGCCCCTCCCATTGTGCTGGAAGTAGTTCGTCGGGCAGTTGTGGATCCTTTAACACGATCCTGCGATAAAAATGGATCAGTAATAAGCGTAGCTGAAAACTGTGTTCAGGTGATATTTGTTCGTCAGTTAATTCTTTGAGTAATAAAGCCAACGGACGAAATAGGGTAATAAAGTGGTGGTAGTGCTCTGCAACTTGCTGCAATGACCAACTGTCCGCAACCAGCTGCTTGAGGTGTTTTTCTGATCGACTATAAGGATAATCGGCTCGAAAATAAATCACCTGCTCAGAGGCATTAAGCTCATTGAGCAAAGTTGGAATATCACCTTGAGCACTGCTAGGAGCTGCCATTAATGAGGTATTTAATTGGCCGAAGCCTAACCAACTTAACTCTTTTTTTAACCTAGCTTTCTCTTCTTTATCCGCAGTTTCGAGTAAAAGTAAATCCCATTTACCATCCCAATCAGGTTGTTCACTTTGATAAATTTTACTTTCTGCATGGCGAAATTGGTTTTGACCACGTTCGGAGATCCGATAGTAACTGCGCCTACCAATTTTCTCAGCATCTAACCAACCTTCTTTTTGTAAACGAAATACGGAGGTACGTACAAAACGATCAGTAAACCCCATGGGTTCTAATAAGTTAGTTAAACTCCCTAGCCAGACCTCACCGCCACGGTGATGCAGTGCATCACCATAAAGAGAGATAATAAGCGATGTGCCGCTAATAGGCTGGCTAGTCAGTGCATGCTGTATAAATTGACTAAGTTTAGTGTCCATTTTTTGATTATCCGGCAAATTTTTGTATCAAAAACCTATGCGAACAGTAGACAATAACTATTTACAGACTGCAAGTTACGGCGGCTTATCCGAAGTAGAATGCGTATATCAATAATGACGTTAATGACTCATAGGTACTGCAAGTTGCAGCGTTTTAGGTTGAGGTAGGTGACGACACTGACCTGCGTCAGTCACCGAGTATTTTTCGCGACGAGTGACTCATTCACTGGTCGCTTAGATGCATCTTGAATTGTTTAGAGTATAGAGCTTATATTGCAATTCTTGTATCAATAACGCGCTCAGCTTTACCTTGTGAGCGAGGAATATCGCCACAGTTTACAATGCTGATACGTGTACTAACCCCAACCATTGATTTTATGCGATGCTTAAGGTTATGACAGATGTTACAGCGCTCATCATAAGTTAGAGCATCGGGCTGCTTTAATTCAACACGAATTGATAAGCTATCCATATTCCCTTTACGGCTGATTTCCAATTGATAATGTGGAGAAAGCTCCTTGAACTGCATGATTTGTTCTTCAATCTGCGATGGAAAAACATTCACGCCTCGTATAATCATCATGTCATCAGAACGTCCTGTAATTTTACCAATGCGACGCATATGACGATTAACGCCTGGCATTAGATGAGTTAAATCACGAGTTCGATAACGTATAACGGGCATAGCCTCTTTTGTAAGCGTAGTGAACACTAACTCACCATTGTCTCCAGCAGCCAAAGGTTGTAGTGTGTCTGGTGAAATGATCTCTGGGTAAAAATGATCTTCCCAGATAGTTGGCCCGCTTTCACCTGAATCGGCACACTCCATGGCAACGCCTGGCCCCATCACTTCTGACAGCCCATAAATATCAAGTGCTTTAATACCAAGACGCGTTTCAATTTCTGTTCTCAAAGCTTCAGTCCAAGGTTCTGCACCAAACACACCTAATCTTAGTGAGCACTTACTTGCATCTCCACCCATGATTTTTTCAAGTTCATCAATAATACTGAGACAGTATGATGGAGTGACCATGATAACATCAGGCTTGAAATCAGCGATTAATTGCGCTTGTTTCTCTGTTTGCCCACCCGACATTGGGATCACGGCAGCACCAAGGCGTTCAGCACCATAATGAGCCCCTAAACCGCCGGTAAATAAGCCATAACCATAGGCAACATGAATTTTGTCACCTTTGCCCGCACCTGCTGAGCGTAGACTACGAGCAATCAAGTCGGCCCAATTATCAATATCCTGTTGTGTATAACCCACCACCGTTGGGCGCCCTGTTGTACCCGATGATGCATGGATACGAATGATTTGATTCATAGGAACCGCGAAGGTATTGAAGGGATAGTTTTCACGGAGATCTTGTTTCGTGGTATAAGGAAATTTTTCGATGTCGCTCAGTTGTTTAAAATCATCAGGGTGAACACCTGCATCATTAAATTTCTTGCGGTACATCGGTACATTTTCGTAAGCGTGAGTGAGTGTCCACTTCAGCCGTGATAGCTGTAAAGCTTCAATTTCATCTCTCGAGGCGAATTCAATTGAGTCGACGGTATGTTGTTGTTGAATGCTCATAATTGCTTATCCTTATAATTATTTGGATACTGCTTGTTTAAGCGTTACCTATAAACCGCGTTAAGCAGATAGGGGCACCGCTTAATGGCACAATGCAGCTGAGCCTGAAGTTTGCGATGTAGGGTTCAGGCCTTATATAAATAAATCGACTATCAGGTACAGACGGTGATTATTTGTCTAAACGCGTTCAATAATCATCGCTATCCCTTGACCGACCCCAATGCACATAGTGCACAGGGCAAAACGACCTTGTCGGCGATGCAGCTCATTAGTCGCCGTAATGGCTAATCTAGCGCCACTCATCCCAAGCGGATGGCCCAATGAAATAGCCCCACCGTTTGGATTAACCTGTGCAGCATCATCAGGGAGCCCTAAGCCCCTCAAGACCGCGAGTGCTTGTGCGGCGAAAGCTTCATTAAGTTCAATCACATCCATTTGTTCAATTGTGAGCCCAGCCATCTTTAGTACTTTCTGTGCTGCTGGCAGTGGCCCAATACCCATCAGCCGTGGTTCTACACCACAGGTTGCTGTGGCGATGATGCGTGCTTTAGGTACTAACCCTTGCGCATTGGCGGTTTCTTGCGAAGCGATGATCAGTGCTGCTGCGCCATCATTTACCCCAGATGCATTACCTGCGGTGACTGAGCCATTGTGGCGAAAAGGGGTTTTGAGTTTTTGTAGTTGTTCCCAAGTCGTTTCTGGGCGCGGGTGTTCATCTTCAGTGACGACAATGTCACCTTTACGGTGTGTGATGGTGATAGGCACAATCTCTTGTGCAAAAATACCTTTTTGCCGTGCTTGTTCGGTACGTTGTTGACTGCGTAAGGCAAAGTGATCTTGATCAGCTCGGCTGATAGCGTACTCTTGCGCAACGTTTTCTGCGGTTTCAGGCATTGAATCTGTCGCAAATTGCTGCTCCATCAATGGATTGATAAACCGCCAACCAATCGTGGTATCAAACAACTGTGGTTGCCGAGAGAAAGCGGATTCTGCCTTGCTCATCACGAAAGGGGCTCGACTCATCGATTCAACTCCCCCTGCAATCATTAAGTTTGCTTCGCCTGATTTGATACTTCTAGCAGCCAAGGCTATCGCATCAAGCCCTGAGCCACACAATCGGTTAATTGTTGTACCAGAGACGGATAATGGAAGGCCTGCTAATAAACCTGCCATTCTTGCGACATTACGGTTGTCTTCTCCCGCCTGATTGGCACAGCCTAATATGATGTCATCAGTAAGTGACCAATTAAGTTGTGGTTGCCTTTCCATTAGTGCTTTTAACGGTAAAACAGCAAGATCATCAGGGCGTAAAGAGGACAGAGCACCACCATAACGGCCGATTGGAGTTCTTACCCCATCACAAATAAAAGCATCTCTCATAACTTTTCCTCTACTAAGTGATGGCCGAGGCGGTGAGCACGTCCGGAGAACCAAGCTAAGGTTTTTCCGTGTTGATTGATGACTTCAACCTCATATAGCCCAGTACGTTTGCCTTGGTATTTCACTTGCGCAATCGCGGTTAGTGTATCGCCTTCAAAACTTGGGCGAATAAAATCAATCGAACAACTGGATGCAACAGCAGCAAGACCATGACTGTTACATGCATAAGCGAAAGCGGTATCTGCTAAGCTAAATAGTTGCCCCCCATGGCAGGTTTTATGGCCATTTAACATCTGTGATGTAATACACATGGACAGTTGCGCAAAACCTTCCGAAACCTGCTCAATGGACATTCCCATCGCTTTTGCACATGCATCATCTCGATACATAATCTGTGCCGATTGTTGTGCTAATGTCATATCTGTCGATGTATTCATTGAAGTTCCTTAGCGAATCGCGTTTGATGACCTGCCGCCAATTGCCTAAGTAATGGATTGGCTCGATAGCGACCATCACCATAAAATTCTGCGAGCTGTTCCAATGTATTAAGAATATTTTGCCAGCCAATCTCCGCTCCCCAAGTTAGAGGGCCTTTTGGGTAGTTAACGCCGTAACACATGGCGTTGTCGGTGTCTTCTGGGCTGGCAATTCCTTTATTTACTACGTCTAACGCTTCATTACATAGCATGGCAACTGTGCGCATGTTGAGTAAACTGGGGTAGTCAGGTAGCACGATCACATCCTTGTTCAATGATTGAAAAAAAGCGATAACAGTTTGATTTTCTTGCTGGCTGTTTTGTGCTGCGCAACTGATAGCAATAGCGGGTGCTTTGCCATAGTCAGCCGATAAATCAAATAGAACCACGCTTTGATTGTTTTTCTGTGCTTGAGAAGATGCTAATTCACCGTTGGTTAACATAACCATAACATCGCCAATAAAAAGTGTTGGATGCTTATGAGCATCACATTTGGATCCTTCGAGGCAGATCCCGTTTTGCCGCAATAATTGCGCAAATGTAGGTAAACTTTGCCAAGCGCCTCGAGCGGTGATTAAAAGTGAGTTGTTGTGAGGCATTTTTTCTGCGATTTTGGCATCAGGAAGCGGCGCGGCTTTATGATAATGATAAAACCCTCGGCCTGTTTTACGGCCTAAATGTCCCGCTTGTACTAACTCAAGTTGTTCAAAAGAGGTTTGAAAGCGAGGATCATAGCCAAAGGCTTGAAAAATAGACTCTGTGACAGCATAGTTCACGTCATGACCGATAAGGTCAGTCAGTTGTAGTGGACCCATTGCAAAACCGCCCGCATCACGCAATACACTGTCGAGTGTTGCCGGAGCGGCAATTCGTTCTTCGAGTGCGCGTAGGGTTTCTGCATAAAAAGGGCGAGCGACTCGATTGACAATAAACCCAGGTGTTGAGCGGCAAACAACAGGGACTTTACTCCATGCAAGAGAGAGTGCTTTGAGCTGGTTCACGACCGATTCAGCAGTTTCCCTGCCACGGACCACTTCAACGAGCTTCATAACAGGCGCTGGATTGAAAAAATGTAGGCCTGCGAATCGTTCTGGGTGCTTGAGTTGGCTCGCAATTGCTGTAATCGATAGTGAGGAAGTATTGCTGGCGAAGAGGGTATTTTGATGACAAATCTCTTCAAGTTGATTAAAAATGGCTTGTTTAATGGTTAATTTTTCAGCGACGGCTTCAATCACTAGCTGTGCTGGTGCCAGTTCAGCCATGTTATGAACTAAGGTGAGTCGCGAAAGCAAGGATGTTGCTGCTTGAGCTGGCATTTTCCCTTGCTGAACGCGTTTATTCAAGCGTTCAGTTAAAGACTGTTTCGCTGCATCAAGTGCCTGTGCATTGATATCAAAAAGTAAGACATTGTGTCCTGCGTTAGCTGCAACTTGTGCTATGCCGATACCCATTGTTCCAGCGCCAATGACAGCAACAGTATTGATCATTGAAGTCATGTTAGTGCCCTTTAAATACAGGTTCGCGTTTATTTAAAAATGCGTTTACGCCTTCACGATAATCATCGCTGCGGCCGCCTAAACGTTGTAAATCGCGTTCAAGATCTAATTGCGCATCTAACGTATTGGTTGCGGCGCAATAGATAGCTTTTTTAATTAAACCCAACCCATAGGTCGGTTGTATTGCAAGATGTTGGGCTAATGCATTAACGGTCGCAGTGAGCTGATCATTTTCGGTGACTTGCCAAATCATTCCCCATTGAAGAGCTTGTTCTGCGCTGATTTTATCGCCAAGTAATGCCATTCCCATGGCTCGTGCATGCCCAACTAACTGAGGTAAAAACCAGCTGCCACCTGAATCGGGAACTAGGCCTAAGCGGCAAAAAGATTGAATAAAATTCGCGCTTTTGGCGGCAATTACGATATCGCCAGCTAATGCAATGGCAGCACCCGCACCCGCAGCGACACCATTTACTGCGCAGATAATCGGTTTGGGTAAATTAGTCATTCGACGAATGAGCGGGTTATAAAAGGTTTCAACCGAGTACCCTAAATCAGGGGCTTGGTCACTGGTCGTCACATTACGGTCGTTGAGATCTTGCCCTGCACAGAAACCACGTCCTGCACCAGTAATCACTAAACAGCGAACGGTTTCATCGCGTTCAGCTATTTTTAATGCTTCACTTAATTGATGATGCATCTCATCATTGAAGCTATTGAGCCTGTCGGGGCGATTTAAGGTGATCGTTAATACGCCTTCTTGTTGCGTGGTTAATATCATGGCGCTGTCTTGCATGTTATTGTCCTGTAAATTTGGGCTGTCGTTTTTCAAAGAAGGCATTGATCCCTTCTTGGCGGTCATCGGTACCAGCTAACCCGACAAAATATTGGCGTTCGAGCTGCAAGCCATCAGTAAGTGACATTTCTTGAGCTGCATTAATCGCCGCTTTAGCGGCTTTCACTGCTAAGGGAGCGTGTGTTGCGATGCGTTGCGCAATTTTTTGTGCATATTCAACCACCAGACCATCAACACAAACTTGGCTTACAAGCCCTGCTTGTAAGGCTTGTTGCGCATCAATTGCGTTGCCAGTGAGGATCATTTGCATGGCAAGAGATTTCCCAACTCCACGCACTAGACGTTGTGTGCCACCCGCTCCCGGTATCAAACCTAATGTGATTTCAGGTAACCCAAAACGTGCAGATTCGCCTGCAATAGTGATATCGCTGGCGAGTACTAGCTCACAGCCAGCGCCTAATGCATAGCCATTCACAGCGCTAATGATCGGTTTTGTGATCTGATTAAAGCGGTGCCAAATAGCAGGGCGTTTATCTGTGATAGCGGAAGCAACGGTTTGTTGCTGTAGCTCTTTTAGGTCAGCGCCTGCTGCGAAAAAGCGTGAGTTACCCGTGATCAAGATTGCACCAATCTCTGGATTGTTATCAGCCCGCTCAAGGTGCTCGACGAGTTGTTTTAGGCAGTCCGTACTTAATGCGTTACGCACTTCTGGGCGGTTTAACGTTAATGTCAGTACGCGGTTGTTTGTGTGTGTGAGGATCCAATCTGTGTGCATATTGCCTCCTACACATCAAAATCGAGCACGACACCATCGCCTTTCGGCCATGATTGGCAGCTTAATATGTAGCCTTCAGCGATCTGATCGGGCTCTAGGCTATAATTCACCCCCATTTCAACTTCGCCTGAACGTAATTTGCATTTGCAGGTTGCGCAAACACCACCTTTGCATGCATAGGGCAGATCAGCTCCTTGACGCAATGCAGCATCAAGAATGCTGTCATCTTGACTATCCATGGTGATTGTCAATGTTCGCCCATCCAGTTGAAGGCTAACTTGGCGGTTATCAGAAGCGACAGCCGCTGGTGGCTTAAATTTTAGGGATGAAGTATTAAAACGCTCACTGTGGATATGATCTGGGTTCATCCCACATTCCGCCAATGCCAGCTGTACTTCATCCATCATGGCTTCAGGACCACATACAAAGGCGCGGTGGTACTGCTTGAAATTGAGTAGTTGCTGATCAAGTGCTATTAGCTGAGATTTGTTAATGCGCCCACTGAGGAGCGGGCTTTCTTGTTGCTCTTGGCTGAATAAATAGAGCACTTGCAAACGTTGAGCAAAGCGATTTTTAAGATCGGCAATGACTTCTTTAAACATCACTGAGCGACTATTTTTATTGCCATAAATTAAAGTCACATGGCTATATGGCTCGGTTTGCAGAGTGGATTTAATGATGGAAAGCAGTGGTGTGATCCCAGACCCCGCAGCAATAGCAAGATAACGAGCTCGAGTATTGGCTTCAGGTTGGTAGCCAAACTTTCCTTGTGGGATCATCACATCAAGGCTATCCCCGACATTCAGTTGTTGGTTAATAAAATTTGAAAAGCGTCCTTCATAAATGGCTTTAACACCAATTTTTAATGTGTTTTCATCTGGTGAGCTACAAATGGAGTAGCAACGGCGCAAATCTTCGCCATTAATTAACGCTTTAAGAGTAAGGTGCTGTCCTGGGCGATAGTGATAGTGTTTGCGCAAGCTATCGGGGACATTAAATGTCACAGCCACCGCATCGGGGGTGTCACGTTCAATAGCGGCAATACTTAAGCGGTGAAATACAGTCATAATGTGCCCTTAAATACATTTAAAGTAATCAAAAGGTTCAAAGCATTCGCGGCAGCGATATAAGGCTTTACAGGCTGTAGAGCCAAACTCGCTAATTTTTTCAGTTTGTTGGCTATCACAGCGTGGGCAACGGATTGGCCCCGAGTGCTCTGGATGTTCACAAGATTTCCCCACCGGTGGGGCAATACCAAAATCGCGTAGGCGCTGCTTGGCGTTTTGATTCATCCAATCGGTTGTCCATGCAGGGGTGAGTACGACTTCGATTTCTATATTTGAAAAACCAGCATGGTGTAAAACCTGTTTTATTTCATTGAGTAAAAATTCTGTTGCAGGACAACCTGAATAAGTGGGTGTAAAAAGTACTTTCCAGCCATTGGATGTTGCGAGCACGTTGCGGATCATGCCAAGATCGGTAATCGAGAGTGCTGGCAATTCTGGATCGGGTATTTGCTGTAATTGTTGCCAAATTTGATGAATTTGCGGCGATTGTAGGCCATTCAGGGATTGTCTCTGTTCCATAGCATCACCAGTCACAATTAGGATAAGCGCGCTGAACAAATTGCAACTCGGTTAAAAGGATACCTAGATGCTCAGTGTGATTGCCTTGTTTGCCGCCTGTTCGATAGGCATTTTGCTGAGGTAACGTTAAGGTGGCTTGTTCAAACGTTTCATTAATAGTGGTTAGCCATTGTGGCTGTATGCTGCGAGGGTCGACGGCAATTCCAATTTCAGCGAGTCCAATTTCAATATCATCGGCATGGAACAGCTCGCCAGTAAAGCGCCATAACTGATTGACTGATTGTTGGATTTTTTGGTGACTTTCTTCGCTGCCATCACCCAAACGGATCATCCAATGGCGACTAAAGCGCAAGTGATAGAGGGCTTCTTTCAATGATTTTTCGGCAATAGCGGCAAGTTGTGGATCTGCGCTGTGAGTCAGTGCTTGATACAGCGGTACGTGATAGGCATCAATAAAAAATTGGCGTACCAGTGTGTCATTAAAACCTCCATTGGGCTGCTCGACCAGTAATAGGTTGCAGAATTCACGTTCATCACGCAGAAAGGCTATCTTGTCCTCATCAGACTCATCCCCTGCAAGCGTTGCCGCATAGCTGAGAAAATTTCTGGCTTGTCCCAATAAATCTAAGCCAATGTTTGACATAGCGAGGTCGATTTCTAGCTCAGGGGCGTGGCCACACCATTCACAGAGGCGTTGTGCCAAGACTAAAGGTGTATCACCTTGCCGTAAGACATATTGTTTGAGTGCTTCGTGCTGGTTCATTTTTCACCTTCACATATTTTTGATGCCATCAGAGATGGTATAGAAAGTGGGATGGCGATAAACCTTAGTATCAGCCGGATCAAAGAATGTGCTTTTATCTTCTGGTTGTGAGGCAATTAAGTATGTGGCTTTGACTACCCATACTGAGCAGCCTTCGCTACGACGTGTATAGGCATCTCTAGCATTCTCTAATGCCATTTGATCATCGGCAGCATGTAGGCTGCCAACATGGCGGTGTGCGAGTCCCTGCTTGCTACGAACAAAAACTTCATATAATGGCCAGTCTTGATTGCTCATTATTTTTTCCTTTTTTTTCAATTCCATAGTCTAAGTAATTTCAGATGTCGTTAGGCAATAATTGAATAAGTCGCTAGCGGCCTAGTAAGCACTGTGACTGTAGCCAACAACACTGCAATTTAAAGTTAAGCGGCAGCTTGAATGGCTTGTTGCTTTTGACTGTATGCCATCGCGCCTTCACGAACCCATGCGCCGTCTTCCCAAGCTTTTCGTTTGGCTTCAACACGTTCGTAATTACAGATACCTTCACCTTTAATCACTTGATAAAACTCTTCCCAGTCAATTTCGCCAAAGCGATAGTGGCCAATTGACTCATCCCATTGCAGATCAGGATCAGGGATCGTCATTCCGAGTGCTTCAACTTGAGGAACTGTGTTATCAACAAACTTTTGGCGTAGCTCATCGTTACTAAATCGTTTAATTTTCCATGCCATGCTTTGCGCACTGTGTGGCGAATCACTGTCATTGGGGCCGAACATCATCAGTACTGGCCACCAAAAACGGTTAATAGCGTCTTGTAACATGGCTTGTTGTTGTGGAGTGCCATTGGCAAGCACGGTGACAGCTTCATAACCTTGGCGCTGATGAAAACTCTCTTCTTTGCAAATTTTCACCATAGCGCGAGCGTAAGGGCCGTATGAAGCTCGGCATAATGCAACTTGGTTTACGATGGCAGCACCATCAACTAGCCAACCAATTACGCCAACATCTGCCCAATTGAGAGTGGGGTAGTTAAAAATCGAAGAGTATTTCATTTTGCCATCAAGCATCTTTTGGTAGATGTCTTGGCGTGAGCAGCCAAGGGTTTCAGCCGCACTGTAGAGATAGAGGCCGTGCCCTGCTTCATCTTGAATTTTGGCTAATAGAATCGCTTTACGCCGTAGCGTTGGAGCACGAGTTAACCAATTTGCTTCAGGTAACATACCAATAACTTCCGAGTGAGCATGTTGGCCTATCTGACGGATCAGGTTTTGCCTGTAGGCATCGGGCATCCAATCTTTTGGTTCGATATTGATGTCGGCTTCGAGTTTATTTTCGAAGTTTTCTTGATATTGATTATCCATTTTTCCACCTTAGATGATTCGAATTTTAATTCATTAAAATAAAAGTGAATCATATTTAATTAACATTAATGCTAGGAATCGTTAACAAATAAATCAATGTTGATTGTTTGTATTTTGCGATGAAGCTCACAATGATAATTTTGAATTCTTTTAAATTCAATTGTCTGTATTATCCTTGAGGCGATATTATGAGGGGGTTTTGAGTTGTTTTAATTAATTTTGTTTCTGACTTGTTAAATTTGTATTGGTATATAAGCTTAGTTTTATGATACATATTTTAGTATCAATGTTGATTATTGTTTTCTTTTGGGGGCGTAATGCAGCAATTAACAAGTTATATAATGGGTCAATGGTTATTTGGTCAGGGTGAAAGCCGTAAGATTTATCATGCATTGACCGGTGAAGCTCTATATGAAGTGTCGACAGAGGGTTTACCATTAGTCGATAGTCTCGCTTATGGGCGCAAACATGGTGGTGACGCATTGGCTGCCATGACATTTCAGCAACGCGGGCAAATGCTTAAGGCCGTCGCTAAATATTTATTAGAGCGTAAGGATTATCTTTATGAGATATCGGCACAAACAGGCGCAACAAAGGCGGATAGCTGGGTAGATATTGAAGGGGGGATTGCAACACTGTTTGCTTTTTCAGGGCTAGCAAATCGTGAACTACCAGACGATACCATTTGGCCTGAAGATGAGATGATCCCTTTATCCAAACAAGGGCAGTTTATTGCACGTCATATCTTAACTTCTCGTCGTGGTGTTGCCTTACACATTAATGCGTTTAACTTTCCTTGTTGGGGGATGTTAGAAAAGCTTGCGCCCACTTGGTTAGCCGGCGTCCCTGCGATTATCAAACCTGCAACGGCCTCAGCTCAATTAACACAAGCGATGGTAGGTTTAATTGTTGAAAGTGGGTTGGTGCCCGAAGGTGCAATACAGCTCATTTGCGGCGGTGTGGGTGAGATATTTGAACATCTTGATTTTGAAGATGTTGTGACATTTACAGGTTCGGCGGCAACTGGGCAAAAATTAAAATCCCATCCACGGTTACGCGAAAAATCCATTCCTTTCACGATGGAAGCAGATTCCCTTAATTGTGCCATTCTTGGGGTGGATGTGCAGCCAGAGCAACCTGAGTTTTCTTTATTTATTAAAGAAATAGTGCGTGAAATGACATCAAAGTCTGGGCAAAAATGTACTGCTATCCGTCGTATCATTGTACCCGGGTCTCAATTGGAAGCTGTCAAGCAGGCGCTATTGCATCGTTTGTCAGGTGTCACCGTTGGTGATCCTGCGGTGGAAGGCGTTCGTATGGGGGCGTTGATTAACCAAGAGCAACGCGATGATGTGCAAGAAAAAGTTCTTTTCTTGCAACAAAATGGCTGTGAAATACTGTGTGGTGGAACAACTCAAGGCGTCAACATCATAGGTGGCGATATTCATACAGGGGCATTTTACCCTCCGACCTTGCTATATTGTGCCGATCCTTATACGCATCGAGCAGTACATGAAACGGAGGCTTTTGGCCCTGTTGCGACATTGATGAGTTATCAGACTACGGAGCAAGCTGTTGAGCTCGCGATTATGGGAGAAGGAAGCCTTGCTGGAACTGTGGTTACGGCAGAAGCATCCGTCGCTCAAGAGGTTATTCGTCATAGTGCTAGAGCACATGGGCGAATGTTGATCCTTAATGAGGCAGCGGCGACGGAATCGACAGGCCATGGTTCCCCGCTTCCTTTGTTAGTGCATGGTGGTCCCGGTAGAGCGGGTGGCGGTGAAGAGCTAGGTGGGTTAAGAGCCGTTAAACACTATATGCAACGGACCGCTATTCAAGGGAGTCCATCAATGTTGACCGCAGTGACTAAGCAATGGAGTCGTGGCGCTGAAGTGTATGCAGACCCAGTACATCCATTTAGAAAATATTTTGAAGATTTAGTCATTGGCGACACATTATTAACTGCCAGACGTACTGTATCGGAAGCCGATTTAGTCAATTTTGCTTGCCTAAGTGGTGATCATTTTTATGCTCATATGGATAAAATAGGCGCTGCGCAGTCACTGTTTGGTGAACGTGTCGCTCATGGTTACTTTGTGGTATCCGCGGCAGCTGGTTTATTTGTTGATGCAGCCGTTGGTCCTGTGATCGCTAACTATGGAATGGAAAATCTACGTTTTATTGAACCAGTGAAAATTGGCGACACAATTCAAGTACGTTTAACCTGTAAGAAGAAAATTAAAAAGGCGCAAAAAACGCAAGAAGATAAGCCAAACGGTGTGGTTGAATGGGATGTTCAGGTCTTCAACCAACATGGTGTGGCAGTTGCGCTATATAGTATTCTGACGTTAGTTGAACGTCGTGAAGGGGATTTTGTGTAGTAGTGACGGCTATCGATAAGGAAAAAACTTTTGTGTACGATAAACACAAGGTTTTTTCCTTAGATTGTATTACTTAGTGATAAATTGCGCTTGGTTGAGCTGGCTCAACGCGTTATTCACAGCAAAAATTTCGCTTCTGACTTCAGGGACGCCAAAGGATTTTAAACGGGCGCTGTGTTTTTCAAGATAGGCTTGAGCTTGTTGTGGTGAAGCAAATAGATAGATACCCCCTGCTTTTTGTGTAGAGGGGTTTTCTGTCCATATCTTCCAAATAAAGCCAGGCTCTTGATTAATCGATCCTGCGAGTTCTTCCATTGCGCTTGCCATTTCATCACCCCAAGGTCCCTGATAGGGGAAATCAACTTGTAAAATAACCTGCATAATCACTCCTGTTTGATTTTCTGTTTGCTGTGCACAGTATACTGATTAAGTGAAATTATTACTTTGATGATTAATGGTTTTTCAAGCTGTCACGTTTACTGGCTTCAAATGCTTCTAACGTGTTCAAACGAGCTTGTTTATGGTCAACAATCGGTTTTGGATAGTTCAGTTTAAGTTGATTTGATTCAGCCCATTCATGGGGGGAGTGAATGTATTTATCGGGTACTGCCTGTAGTTCAGGTAACCATTGGCGAATAAACTCACCTTGTGGATCAAATTTTTTGCCTTGGGTCGTTGGATTGAAAATGCGAAACCAAGGTTGTGCATCGGTACCTGTTGAAGCCGACCATTGCCAGCCACCATTGTTGGCGGCTAATGAGCCGTCGATCAACTGCTGCATAAAGTATTGTTCGCCAAGCCGCCAATCAATTAATAAGTCTTTGACAAGAAAACTCGCGGTGATCATTCTGAGTCGATTATGCATCCAGCCAGTGGTATTGAGTTGGCGCATTGCGGCATCCACAATCGGGTAACCTGTTTGACCCTCTTGCCATGCTTTAAGTTGTTCTTTCGAGTTATTCCACTGAATGTACCGTGTCCATTCAATAAACGGTTGATGACGGCATAAACGGGGAAACGCCACTAGCAGGTGGTGATAAAATTCACGCCAAATCAGTTCGTTTAGCCATGTAAATGCGCCACTCTCGGGCGAATCAAAAACATGAGGGTTTTCAGCCAATAAACGATTTAAGCATTGCCTAGGTGATAGGACACCAATAGCTAAATAGGGTGATAATTGGCTGGTTCCATCAATGGATGGGATATCGCGATGTTGTGAGTAATTTTTTACTTTCAGGCGACAAAATTGCCTTAGCTGCTGCCGTGCGGCATGTTCACCTGCGGGAAAATGTGGCGCAATATCAACAAAATCATAATCGAATAGAGTCGATACCGCTGGTACGGTCAGTTTTTCTCCTCTCGCCTGAGGAGCAGGAGCTGAGTGGTAATCGGTTGTGACGAGCTGTGTGATAAAAGCGCGACGAAATGGTGTATAGACTTGGTACATCTCACCTTTTTGGTTTGTCACTGAAGTAGGGGGTAACAACAGTGCATCATCAAAGGCATGAACATGAAAAGATGTCGATTGATTAATTAGCCATTGGTCTCGTTGCTGTTCATTCAGTTCGTATTGGCGATTAAAAAACACGTGGTCGGCTTGTTGTTGCTGGGCAAAATCAAGCACCCACTGCGCTGCTTGTGTGAAATCAGAAACGGTATGGCAAATTAAAGGGATCGCTAACTGCGCCAGTGAATGGCGTAACTCAAGTAAGTTCTGATGAATAAAAGTAATTTGTCGTGATGAGAGATCATGTGCTCGCCATTGTTCCGGCGTGGCGGTAAACACGGCGAGCACGTTTGCTTCAGGATCAGCACAAGCAGATGATAACGCTTTATTATCGGTAACTCTTAAGTCGTTACGAAACCAGACTATATGACAAGCCTGTTTTTTCGTCATCATCTACTCCTTTCTTAGCTCGGTACTTAATCCAATTTTGGGTGCTGGTTGATTAACGATTGACGTTTTTTCTCAAGTTCAGCAATTTGTTGTTCAATATCTTCAACTTTTTGTTCGATATTGTCATAGTGCTCGTTTAAAATTTCTTTCGCTTCTGCGCGGTCAGATGCTGCCGGTGTGGCCCCTCGAAGTGGTTTATTGGCAGTTTCTGGCATTCTGATCCCAGTATACAAACCAATCAGTGCGATAACCATCAAATAGAAGGCTGGCATGTACAGATTATTGGTTGATTCAACTAACCAAGCTGCAACCGTTGGCGTGGCACCCGCAATCAAGACCGAAATATTAAAGGCAATTGCAAGGGCGCTATAACGAATATGCGTTGGGAAAATCGCGGGTAAAATTGACGCCATTACCCCAGTAAAACAGTTAAGTAAAACAGCTAAAATCAGTAAGCCAACAAAAATCAGACCAACAGAGCCGCTGTCAATCAGCATAAAGGCTGGGTAAGCTAAAATAAGCAAACCTACACTACCTGCAATGACGAATGGACGACGACCAATTTTATCACTGGTTAAGCCAATGATTGGTTGGACAAATAGCATACCTATCATGATAGCAATGATGATTAACACACCGTGGTCGGCTGAATAATTCAAGTTATGCGATAGGTAACTTGGCATATATGTCAATAACATATAGTAAGTTACGTTCGTTGCGATAACTAAGCCAACACAGATCATCAGGCTCTTCCAATATTTGGAGACCACTTCACGGAATGAAACCTTCGGTGGGTTTTGAATGTTGGCTTTATCTTGTTTTTCTAATGTCTCGATATGCTGTTGGAATGCAGGGGTTTCTTCAAGGGCATGACGTAGATATAGGCCGATAATACCAAGTGGCAGTGCTAAGAAGAATGGAATTCTCCAACCCCACTCATGGAAGTTTTCTTCTCCAACGATACTTGAGATCAGCACAACAACACCGGCACCTAGGACGAAGCCCGCGATAGAACCAAAGTCTAACCAGCTGCCCATAAAGCCACGTTTACGGTCAGGAGAGTATTCGGCAACAAAGATAGCAGCGCCTGAGTACTCACCACCAACAGAGAAGCCTTGTGCTAATTTAGCTAGCAACAATAAGATCGGAGCCCAAATACCAATACTGGCATACGATGGTATTAAACCAATACAGAAGGTACTGACCGCCATAATAATAATGGTGACGGACAAGACTTTTTGTCGGCCATATTTATCACCTAAAATCCCAAAAACCACGCCACCTAATGGGCGGACGAGAAATGGCACGGAGAATGTGGCTAATGCGGCTATCATCTGGACGCTCGGTGATGCGCCAGGGAAGAAGACTTGGCCAAGTACGTAAGCTAAGAAGCCATATACACCAAAATCAAACCATTCCATCGCATTACCCAGCGAAGCAGCGGTGATTGCTTTTTTTAATTTACCATCATCAATAATGGTGATGTCGTTAATATTTAGTGGTTTTTCTTTTTTCTTTCTGAACTTCATAATGAAACCATCCTGTTATCTGAATTTCAAAAACGTGCGGGGCTACGTTATTAGACTAGTCATAACTCGCGGAACACATCAATAAATCAATCACTATTTTAAAAAGTCCTCAATATGGCATATGTCACGCTGAACTTTATTACTAATAATAAGGGTAGAACTATCGCTAATAATTGCGAGGGGAAATGTGAAGAACAGAGGAATAATGAGTGCAATTTTGTTGTAATAAATTGGGTAAAAAAAGCAAAATTGGAACCTTTATATGACCTAACATTCGAGCAATTGTATAATAATATCGATTAAATGTAAAACTCCGGCTATTTATGCTGATTAGTGCTGTTATTTTTGATGTTTAGTCTGAAAAGTGATATTTACATCTCTTACCCTTTTCGACTCATTAGATTTTTTCTACAGATATTTTTTCTGTTTATTTTACGCTTTGGCCTGCATTCGATAATTTAGAATATTTATTTACCATTCTTAGTTTGTAATTTATTAAATAATTGTAAATATTATTTTTTTTCCATGTTTACGTTTAATTTAAAACTTAATTTATGCTGAACCTAGACTCTTCTTTTGATATTAGTGGATGATTATTCTGTTCTTATTGCCGATTGATTTTAGCTGGTAGGAACAGTCAATTTAATTAGTTACACTAGGTGCAGCATATAAATTAGTTTAATAAAAATGAAGTATTGCGGAGAGTGTATTATCAGCTTCCGTGAATGATTTTAACCTAATCTTGACTTTGAAAGAGTGCCACTATGAAAAAACAGACTGTCGCATCCTATGTCGCAAAAGTTCTAGATAACGCAGGTGTTAAGCGTATTTGGGGCGTTACTGGTGATTCACTAAACGGTTTAAGTGATAGCTTACGCCGCCTTGGAACCATTGAGTGGTTAGGCACTCGCCATGAAGAAGTTGCCGCGTTTGCAGCAGGCGCTGAAGCTCAAATGACAGGTGAACTCGCGGTTTGTGCAGGTTCCTGTGGCCCAGGTAACATGCACCTTATTAATGGGTTATATGATTGCCATCGTAACCGCGTGCCAGTATTGGCCATTGCTGCACATATCCCATCAAGTGAGATTGGTAGCAATTACTTCCAAGAAACTCACCCAACAGAGTTATTCCGTGAGTGCAGTCATTATTGTGAAATGATTTCTAACCCAGAGCAATTGCCACAAGTTCTCGGTATTGCAATGCGCAAAGCCATCCTAGAAAGAGGCGTTTCTGTGATCGTATTACCGGGTGATATCGCATTACGCGACGCACCTGAGAATGCGGTTGATACATGGTATCAGCCACAGGCTCCATTGATCATGCCTCAGCACTCTGAAATTGCAAAATTGGCAGATACACTAAATCAATCAACAAATATCACGCTGTTCTGTGGTGCTGGCTGTGCAGGCGCACACGATGAAGTGATCAAACTAGCGGAAACATTGAAAGCCCCAGTTGTACACGCATTACGTGGTAAAGAGCATATTGAATGGGATAACCCATATAGTGTAGGTATGACAGGGTTAATTGGTTTCTCATCTGGTTATCATGCCATGATGAATGCGGATACTGTGGTTTTATTAGGCACCCAATTCCCATATCGTCCGTTCTATCCGCAAGGCGCTAAGATCATTCAAATTGATATCAATGCAGGTAGCTTAGGCTCACATTGTCATATCGATATGGGCATGATTGGTGATATTAAAACGACGTTAACTGCATTACAGCCTCATTTAGACGTTAAACAAGATAGTCACCATCTAGATAGTGCATTGAAACACTATGTTGAAGCGCGTAAAGGCTTAGATGATTTAGCAAAACCGGGTAAAGAAGGGGTTATTCATCCGCAATATTTGGCGAGCCGGATCAGCGAATTAGCTGATGATGATGCGGTTTTCACTTGTGATGTAGGAACGCCAACGGTTTGGGCTGCTCGTTATCTGAAAATGAACGGTAAGCGCCGTTTAATCGGCTCATTCAACCATGGTTCGATGGCCAATGCGATGCCACAAGCGATGGGTATTCAGTCTGTTGATAAAAAACGCCAAGTGATCACAATGAGTGGTGATGGTGGTTTCAGTATGCTGATGGGCGACATGCTATCACTGGCACAAATGAATCTACCGGTAAAAGTGGTTATTCTGAATAATGGTGTGCTCGGCTTTGTTGCCATGGAAATGAAAGTGGGTGGTTTCCTCACAGAAGGAACGGATCTACATAACCCTAACTTCGCTGCGGTAGCAAATGCAGCAGGTATCAAAGGGATCCGTGTTGAGAAAAGTGAAGACATTGATGCAGCGTTAAAAGAAGCTTTCGCACATGATGGCCCTGTAGTCGTGGATGTCGTTACGGCTAAACAGGAACTCTCTATGCCACCAACCATCAATGCACAAGAGGCGAAAGGCTTTAGTTTATATATGTTAAAAGCCATCCTCAGTGGCCGCGGTGATGAAGTCGTTGAGTTAGCAAAAACTAACTGGTTACGTTAATGATCATACCCCAATCCGTTTTTCGGTTGGGGTATATACTCGTTATACTTTAAGTTGCAGGGTTGTTGACTACACTCAGCGAGTCGAGTCATAGAGTCTATCTATGCTCCCCGCCTATCTTCACTTGTCGCCTACCTGCATCTTGAATTATTTAGAGTATACCGGTCATGCTTGAAGATAGTGTGGGTGACTACGTTGAATAAGCCACCTCACCTATCTTTATTCATCACCCATTTGTATCTGGAATGATCCAGAGTCTCGAGATCCGCCATGACTCATCGTGGTGGGTTCTAGTATCCTGCCGCAGACTGACTTCGCCATAAATGTGCCGCAACCAAAGCACGCCAAGGAGAAAACTCCGTTAACCATTTTTCAGTTTCTTTGGCTGTTGGCTGTGTTGCCATTTTTAATAAGGATTGTAAGTTACGCCTCACCGCGACATCACCATGTAACGAGCCATCAAGGTAATTGAAACCGCGCAAAAGTGCATAGCTGACCGTCCATGGGCCAATACCTTTTAGATTGAGGAGTTGGTTAGCCAGCTCTTGGTGATTGTTTTGATTTAGTTGGACCGATAAATCGATCTGTTTGTCGATAATCGCAGCACAGAGGGTGCGGATCGCGACAATTTTCCCCGCAGAAAAACCCGTTTGCCGCAAGGTATCGTCGTCAGTCGCAGCGACCTGTTGCTCGTTAGGAAAGCACCAAATACCCGATGAGTGCATGCTCCCCGTTGCTTGAATAAAGCGTCGGCGTATTGCAATCGCGGCAGTGACACTGATTTGTTGGCCAATAATTGCCCATACTAAGGCTTCAAATGCACTAGCAGATTGATAGATACGTAGGCCTTGTTGATGTTGGATTAACTGACCAATGATTGGATGAGATAAATACTGCGTTTCGAACTGTTCAATCGCTTGTTGTAAGCCAAGCATGTGCTTGCCAATCTCTATCATTTTTTGATCATTGGCGATATTACTTGAGTCATCCACTTCTAGTTTGATAGTGGCCATTTGTTGGTCGATTGTAATAATCAGCTACGCCGGCGAGTTATCCCAAAGTATGCCTTTACGTAGTACATTGTTTTCGACGATTTCTGCAATGTTTTGTCTATCTCTTAAATGAAATGCAAAAAAATCATCAGCACGAAAATTTACAGGTAGAATAAGCGGTGAGATTGCAGTTGGCATGATGTGAGCCTTTATATTGTGATACAACGCATTTTGGCATGATTAATTTGGATTTCAAGCGTGTCATCTTACTTGAAAAGAGTTAGAGTTTATATTTGTCATACTTCAAGTTGCAGCGCTTTTCGTGAAGGTATAATGACTGCGCTCACTTGTGCTAGTCACACCGTTTTCTATTTTTCTAGTGACTAGTTCATCCGTCGCTTAAGCTGTGCCGTGAATTATTTAGAGTATAATAACCATAATATTTTGACGCTGTTGAATAAAACAAAGCAAGGATGTGATGATGAATGATTCAGAAGATTGCTCTGTACGTGAGGGTAGTAACAAGGCATTTCTTCAAGATATTCCGAATAAATCACCTACTGCCCGTGATGCTAAACCACCTTTAAAACCAGCAGGGTTAGGGGGATGGCTAATATTGCCAATGCTCGGGCTCATTGTGTCTTTGTTTTATTTGCCATTCTCATTCTGGGTAGCCTACGCAGATGTCTTTGAATATTGGAATTTGTTAACAGACCCAACATCCTCTTATTTTATGCCGTTATTTAAAGAACTAACGTATTTTGAGGTCATGGGTAATGTCATTCTTTATGGAACACTGCTATATCTTTGCTATCTGTTTTTCACAAAAAAGAAATTGGCGGTGAAAGTAATTATATTTTTCTACGTATTTTCACTGATATTAATCATTGCTGATGTTATTCTAGTCAAAGAGTTGCTTGCAGTTCCTGTCGATGACAAAGATGTGAAAGAGATTATTCGTGGTGCAGTGGTTTGTGCGATTTGGATCCCTTATTTTTTAACCTCTGTTAGAGTGAAAAATACATTTGTAAATTAACGATATAAACATTACGGCGGTTGAAAGGAGGGCGCATGATTTACTGTAAAAGAGTCTATGACCCAGTTTCGCCTGAAGATGGATACCGTGTACTGATTGACCGATTATGGCCGCGTGGAATAAAAAAAATCGATTTACAGTATGACGAGTGGAATAAAGCAGTTGCACCATCAAATGAATTGCGTAAATGGTTCCATCAACATCCAGATCAATTTGATAAATTTGTAGCGAGTTACTATCAAGAGCTAAATAATAATACGCAAGCGTGGGAAACTTTGGTGCAACAATCACAGCAAGGTAATCTGACATTATTGTATAGCGCAAAGGATAGGGAGCATAATCAAGCCAATGTGCTCAAGTCTTATCTAGAAAATGGCATACCCGTTATGCCTTAAGTTGCGGTATTTCTCGTTGAGATATTCGCGTCAATCGCAGTATTTTCTATACCCCTAGCGACTCGTTTATTTGTCGCCTAGCTGTATCTTGAATGGTTTAGAGTATATTAAGCAATAAGGTTATTAAAAAATGGATGTAAACCAGCCGACTGCTACAACGGCTCCACAAAAAGCACCACTACAGGGGATTGGTGGATGGCTTATTTTCCCTGTGATTGGTTTGTTTTATATGTTGTATCAAACCTTAATGATGGTGCTATTCGATATCAATCAAATCAAAACAGTGTGGCATTTAGTCACAAATGTTAATTCTGATTTTTATGTTAGTGGCTTTTCTACAGCGTTTTATTCATTACAAGCAGGCCATGGCATATTGGTTTTGTTATTAATATGGACGTTTGTTGCCGCACTAAAATGGCAAAAAAAAGCTAAAGTCTTATTTATTATATCTATGCTGTTATACAGTTTAATGATCATCGCTTCTCGTTTTGTATTTCCAAACTTTTTTGGTATTGAAGTCAAATATGGCTATATGATGACAGTAGTAAACAGTGTGTTTTATTGTTTTATTTGGATCCCATATCTCTTGGTTTCAGACAGAGTGAAACAGACGTTTATTCGCTAGTCTTGAATCAAAACCGAAAGCTACAAAGCCCTCAAAATGAGGGCTAAGTGGTTTTTTCGGACTCGCAATTCCCTTTCTTGTCTTGTTTCTATGACTCATAGTTGGTTATTGAGTGGGTTAAAGCTCGGTGCTGTTTAATTACCTAAACAAAGGGTATGAGTTATCCCACACTGTTCAACAAATACCTCGTCGTGCGAAACGAGGAATAATGTGCCTTGGTAGTCATGTAATAGCGCTTCTAGTAATGTTTTTGAATCAATATCAAGGTGGTTGTCTGGTTCATCCAATAACAATACGGCGGGCGGAGTTGGACTATTTATCAGCGCCAATAATGTTGCTTTTAGCTGCTCCCCACCACTAAGTTGATGGAGCGGCTGTAGGGATTTATCTCCTCGAATTCTTAGCATACCCAGCTGAGTACGCCACTGTTCAACGGTCAATGCAGGTTGGTAACGTTGCAATGCTTCAGCGACGGGTAAACTTTTATCTAATAAATTTAAGTGCTGATCGAGATAGCAGAACATTGGGCTGATGCGATACTCACCTGCTCGCTCAGAGATTTTTCCTGCGAGCGTTTTCAACAATGTTGATTTTCCACTGCCGTTATGGCCTTTGATATGCCAATGTTCTCCGGTATAAGCAGTAAATGATAAAGGCTCAAGGTAGCCGTAAGATAGTTGTAATTGTGACGCAAAAACCGTGACTTTCTTCCCATCAGCTTGGTAGTTCAGCACCATTTTCTGTTGTTTAGTATGGATTAGCTGATCTTGGGCTTGCTGTTGTTGTTGCTGCAAGTCGCTCATGACTCTTTGATGGCGTTCTGCGACGTTTGATTGCCTTTTTTGTGCTCGATTGGTTTTCATATCAAGCAGCAATAACGATTGCGAGCCGCTATAGCGAACTTTTTCACCTTGTTTACGACGTTGTTCTGCTTTTTGCAGTGTGGCTTGTTGTTGGCGTTTTTCTTGGCGAATTTGGTGACTTAATCGCTCAGTTTTGGCTTCAATTGCCGCAGTCGCAAAGTTTTTTTGCTCTTCATATAGTGCATAATCACCACCATATTCATGTAATCCCTTATCGGTTAACTCAAAAATAGTATGCATATGCGCTAACAAAGCACGGTTATGGGTGATCACCAATGAACCTGCATTATGTTCTGCGAGTTTATCGCTTAACCATTGACGGCCATCATGATCAAGATAGTTATCTGGCTCATCTAATAATAAAAAATGATCTTTATTTAAAAAGGCGCGACATAAGGTAAGTCGTGTGCGTTCTCCCCCACTAAGGTGACTAATGGGGGTATCTAATGATACGGGTAATTTGGCTGAATCTAATAGGCTTTGCCATTTGGCAGGTAAATGCCATTTATCCTCTAGGAGGTTTATATCATTCAGTGTTGGATTGCCTGAATTAACCCTTGCAAACGCATTGGTGAGTTCACTGATACCTAATGCATCGGCAATCGAATTACCTTGTAAACGGGTTAACTGATCTATATGAATAAAGGGCATCACCCATTTTAGATTACCTGATGTTGGCGTTATTTGTTCTGCGAGTAGACGCATTAAAACCGATTTGCCTTTGCCATTATTGCCAATGAGGGCATTTTTTTGGCATAGCAAGGTTCCACTCAAATGAGAAAATAGAGTGGTTTGATTAAATTCAATACTAAGTTGTGAGAAATGACATGCAACAGTCATGTGTACCTCCTGAGAACAGGGGCAGACAACGTTGGGTTATCTCTTAGGGATAAAAGCGATGGATGACCATTGTCTGCCAAAATAGAAAAAGAAATACCGAATGAGGTATTTGTTAGCATTTTCTGGCAGATCTCAAATCATCGTCGTGGGATACCTTACAGTGAGAAATTAACTTAGTTATTTAATTAGGCAAACTATACCCGTCACACTACAAATTGCAAGTGATGGACTTGGCTCACTCGCACCAGTCACATAATTTTTTATACACCTAGTCACTTGCTTGCGCCTAGCTGAGCATTGAATTATTTAGGTAACATATTTATTAAAAAGTAAAAACCAGCTAGCTAAACGCTAACTGGTTTTTAGTGCATTGCCAACGAGATTTTTATTGCTAAATTGCTGCCGGCTGAGTTGCTTTCAAACGCTCAGCCAACCATTGTGCGATGCGCTGTTGTTCACTTTCATTCAGCCACATGCCCAATTTGGTACGACGCCAAATAGCGTCATCTAATTCAGTTACCCACTCATGTTCAACAAGGTAGCGTAGTTCAGCTTCGTAGACGTTATGGCCAAATGCTTCGCCAAGATCGCTGAGGGAATTTGCACCATCAAGGATCAGCTTACTTTGACTACCGTAAGTTCTTGCAAAGCGCAGTGCTAGCCCTTCAGGCAACCAGTTGTAGCGTTGGCGTAGTAAGCGCGCGTAGCCGTCACGATCACACCCTTCGATATCACCACCCGGTAGTACACCATTTTTGGTCCATGCTGCTCCCGCATTTGGGTAATAATGGGCAAGTTTTCCGACAGCGGCTTCTGCAAGTTTACGATAAGTGGTTAATTTACCGCCGAATACAGATAATAATGGTGCTTTGCCATTTTCATCGTGAATATCTAATGTGTAATCACGAGTGATTGCTTGAGGTGAATCTGATTCATCATCACACAGTGGGCGAACCCCTGAGTAATCCCAAACAATGTCATCTTTAGTTAATTGTTTCTTGAAGTGGTCGTTATAGACTTTCAACAGATAGTTCACTTCATTATCATCGATACGAACATCTTTTGGATCACCTTTATATTCAACATCGGTGGTACCAATGATAGAAAACTCATCCATCCAAGGAATAACGAAAACAATGCGGTTGTCTTCGTTTTGTAAAATATAAGCTTGTGGTTCATCATGAGCACGAGGTACGACAATATGACTACCTTTGATCAGACGAATACCATAAGGTGATTTGAGTTTTAAACCATCGTCAAAGAACTCTTTCACCCATGGGCCTGTCGCGTTGACTAGGCCTTTCGCTTTCCACGTTGCTTTTTCGCCAGTACGTAAATCTTCAGCTTCAACAACCCATAGGCCATCTTCTCGGTATGCACGAGTCACTTTAGTGCGCGTGCGAACTTCACCATGCTTACGAACAACTTCTTGAGCGTTTAATACCACCAAACGAGCATCATCAACCCAACAGTCGGAATATTCAAAACCTTTATTAAGTTCTGGTTTTAATACAGAATTTTGACCGAATTTTAATCCCTTACTTCCAGGTAAACTGGTACGTTTGCCCAAATGATCATATAGGAACAGACCAATACGGATCATCCACGCTGGGCGCAGGTGAGGTTGATGTGGCAAACGGAAGCGCATTGGAAATGCAATGTGCGGTGCCAGTTTTAACAGGACTTCGCGTTCAGCTAGTGCTTCGCTAACGAGGCGGAACTCATAATGTTCCAAATAACGTAATCCACCATGGATCAGCTTTGAACTCGCAGATGAAGTTGCACTGGCTAAGTCTTGAGCCTCAAGCAGCAATACAGATAGTCCACGGCCAGCGGCATCTGCCGCAATACCAGCGCCGTTTATACCGCCGCCGATTACAATCAAGTCTTTAGTTTCCATGCATCCCCCTGAGATGTTCGAAACACTTTCTATAATGTTCGTTTTCGCTCATTCATTGTAATCAAAACCGATTAATATGCCAACTATTTAGCGACAAAAAACAACAACTGCGTGATAAAGGTAACAATTTTTTTTCAATAACCACAATAGTTATAAGTTTATTTAGAGGAAATGAACATGTTCGAACATTAACGAGCGATCGTCTTTAGGGGAGCAACAGATAGAGATGAAGGAGAAATGATGAGATGGTAGAGGGTCTACCATCTCAAAAAATTAGCAAAGTTCTAATTGGACATTATGTTGTTCAATCACTTTTTGAATGCTATCTGGCGGTTGTTGATCGGTAAATAAGTAGTCGATAAGATTCATGTTGCCAAGGTTAACCATCGCATTACGACCAAATTTTGAATGGTCAGTGACGAGCATCACGCAACGTGAGTTTTCAATAATGGCACGTTTAGTGCGGACTTCATGATAATCGAACTCAAGCAATGACCCATCCATATCAATGCCGCTGATCCCTAAGATACCGTAATCGAGCCTAAATTGTGAGATGAAGTCTAAGGTTGCTTCACCAACAATACCGCCATCGCGTGAGCGCACTTCACCACCCGCTAAGATCAGGCGAAAATCTTCTTTGGCCATTAATAGGGTTGCAACGTTTAGGTTATTAGTCACTACACGTAGGTTTTTATGATTGACTAATGCATGGGCGACGGCTTCCGGTGTCGTACCTATATCGATAAACAGTGTCGCGCCATCTGGAATTTGGCTAGCAACCCGCTGGGCAATACGCGCTTTTTCATCTGACCACATGATCTTACGGTCGTTATAAGCGGCGTTTACAGAGCTGGAAGGGAGTGCTGCGCCACCATGGTGGCGCTGAATTTTATTTTGTTCAGCGAGATCATTGAGGTCACGACGGATTGTCTGAGGGCTAACCTCGAAATGTTCGACAAGCTCTTCAGTGCTTACATAGCCTTGAAGGCGAACGAGTTCGATGATTGCATCATGTCTCTGGGTCTGTTTCACGGTGTTAGCCTCTGTCTATTATCTTCATCTGGAGCTCTGATGTTTGAAAGTATGGCGATTATCCCATAATCCCATTAATAAGCCGATAATTAACCCTGATATATGTGCGGCATTAGCGATATCAGTACCTAAAATACCTAAGTTGCCTAAAAAGAGCCAGACAACCACAAAAATCATTAAACCACGTGGTGCACTAACTTCTTTTTCAGGCTGGCGTTCGCCTATTAACCAAACATAGCTGATCAAGGCGTAAACGACACCAGATAGCCCACCAAAGTTAGATTCACTATAAATAGATTGGCCCCAATTACAGAACAAAGCTGACACGAGAAAGAGTGTTAGCAGCTTGCCCGTACCAAGCCTACGTTCAACTTGGCTAGCTAAATACCACCATAATACGAGGTTAAATCCTAGTTGAGAAAGAGAGAATTGTACGAAAGCAGGACTAAACCAACGCCACAGTTCAAATTGTTGTCCTTCTCTAGGCCATGCAAGGTAACGCAATACATCAAGATGTTGAGTCATTGATAACCACAGGTAGATACCTGCGCAAATTAGCATGACAGCAAGGGTTAATGGCCCTGATTGTGCTTTTAAATAGTCTAATGTGAGGTGGTTACGATATTTAAAGCCAGTTTGTGTTGTTCCTGTTTGCCAACTCGCTTCGGTATAACGTGGATCGGTTGGGTTCTGTAAAAACAGTTTAAGCTCATGATGCACTCGCTCAGTTTGCGTTTCATCATCAAGCCAAATTTCAACTTGCTGTTGCTCTGGGATCGTATGAATTTTTAATTGGATATGTTGGCTTGCCATATAATCGACAAATGCCTGAGCAACTCTGGGATTTTCGAAGGAAACAACATGGATCATGAAAGGTGCTTCTCACTTAGAGAGCCGTAACGGCTTGTGGATATTCCCTTAACCAAGCCTCGAAGCCGCCGTTTATACTATAAACTGACTCGAAGCCGATATTAATAAGATATTGTGCAGCCCCTTGGCTACTATGGCCGTGATAACACATGACCATAATGGTTTGTTCATAGTCTGTCTGTGCTAGAAATTCACTGAGAGTTTCATTGGTTAAATGATAAGCACCACTCGCGTGCCCAGCTCGGAAGCTTTGTGGGTCGCGAACATCAACCAAAACTGCGGAGCCATCTACCCAATGTTGGTATGCCTGTGCAGGGGTGAGTGTCTCAAATTGTTCCATAATATACCGAATAGTCAGATAATAAAGGGCACTCAGACCGTAACAAACAAGGGCTGTTTAGTTGCAGTCCTAAAGTTAATGATGAAAACCAATTTCGTTGGCTTTCATTGAGTAGGACAAAGAAAAGAAGTTCCTCTTCTTTGTCCTGTAACATTTAATTGCGAAAAAGTTTTCAGCAATTAGTAGAACGAGTGTTCACCACGTTGGTGCTCAGTCAGATCTTTCACACCTTTTAGCTCGCCTTCAAACATTTTCAGAAGTTCTTTTTCGATCCCTTCTTTTAATGTTACATCAACCATTGAACAGCCGTTACAACCACCACCGAATTGTAAAATTGCAAAGCCGTCATCGGTAATTTCCATCAGTGATACGCGACCACCATGGCTTGCCAGTTGCGGGTTAATTTGTGATTGTAGGACGTATTCAACACGCTCGATTAGCGGAGCGTCATCAGACACTTTACGCATTTTAGCGTTAGGTGCTTTGAGTGTCAGTTGTGAACCAAGTTGGTCGGTGACGAAATCAATTTCAGCGTCATCGAGGAATGGTGCACTGATTTCATCTACGTAAGCGGATAGACGCTCAAATTTTAGCTCTTGGTCAGTCGCTTCAACGGCGTCTGGTGGGCAATAAGATACGCCGCACTCAGCTGAAGGTGTGCCCGGGTTAATAACGAACACGCGAATTTGGGTGCCTGGCTCTTGGTTTTCCAACAATTTGGCAAAATGAGCCTGTGCTGCTTCAGTAATATTAATCATAATTTGCTCAATTTAATAATCTACCAGAAATCCTTCAAGTTGCAGTGTTGTTGACTACGTTCAGCTAGCCGAGTCACATAGTTTATCTATGCTCCCCGTCTATCTTCACTTGTCGCCTAACTGCAACTCGAATTATTTGGGGTATAGTTGACCGCATTAGTTGGTTATAATACGCCCATTTGCCCCTATACTACAAGGTTCGGCATATCGTCCAAGCCTGTACAGTCTGTGCTCCCGCACAAATCAGCAATTGTGCCGCTGTTTGCATGGTGGTTCCTGTCGTCAACACGTCATCAATAATCGCGATATGTTGTCCTACAACGGAACCGGTTAAGGTAAATGCGCCATTAAGATTACTATGACGGTAATTACGTTTTAATGTTATTTGTGCCAGTGTATCACGAGTACGCAATAATGAATTTCGTGAATATGGGATATTTAACCAATTGGATAAATATTCACCAATTGAGGCGATATGGTCAAACCCTCTCATCCATAATCGTTTGGGGTGTGATGGGATAGTAATTAACCGTTGTGGTTTGCACCAAAAATGTTGTCGATACCCCTTAAGCCAATGCAAAACGAATACCCTTGCTAACACAAATGCTAATTGAGGTTGTGGGTTAAATTTATAGTGATGGATCAGTTTGCGTAAAGGTGGTTGATAAGGACTAACGCTAATTAGCCTTTGCCATGAAGGCGGGTGCTGTAAGCAACGGCCACAAGCCAGATGGTTATGCTCTGTAGGTAATCCACAACAAAGACAACAGATTGGCATCGAAGGTAACTTTCTAAGACAAAAAGAACAAATGCCATGGTGAGTTAATTTTAAGGCTTGTAGGCATAGCCAACAGGCACCTTGCATTGTTAGCATAAGCATATTCCTGTGAAAAAAGAGAGTGTAACCATGACACAGCTTTATTGGGAGACAATTGGAGAGGGGGCTCAAGATCTTATGCTCCTCCACGGGTGGGGATTGAATGCGGAAGTGTGGCGTTCAGTCGTTCCTCGATTGGGTTCGCATTTTCGTTTGCATTTAATTGACTTACCCGGTTATGGGCGTAGCCAAGGTTTTGACGCTATGGATGTGCAATCTATGGCTAACACGGTATGGCAACAAGCACCTAAGCATGCCATTTGGTTAGGTTGGTCACTCGGTGGCTTAGTGGCAAGCCGTATTGCTCTCGACCATTTTGCTGAGGTGAAAGGTTTGATCACGGTGGCATCATCACCAAGTTTTCAAGCTCATGACCATGCTTGGCCGGGGATCAAGTCCGAGGTGTTATTGGGCTTTGAGCAGCAACTTGCAATGGATTTCCAACGTACAGTGGAGCGTTTTTTAGCGCTACAAACGTTAGGGACTGAAAGTGCACGTAATGATGCCAAACTGCTTAGAACGGTAGTACTCGAACAGCCAATACCCAAAGTGGATATCCTCAATGCAGGTTTGGAAATTTTGCGCGTTGTGGATTTACGTGAAGAGTTAAAGGATCTTACCGTGCCATTTTTGCGTATTTATGGCTATCTAGATGGTTTAGTGCCACGTAAAGTTGCGACTATACTGGATGATATGTATCCGAACTCTCCTTCAGTAGTGATGCGCCATAGTGCTCATGCTCCTTTTATTTCTCACCCTGATGAGTTTTGTGAGTATGTGTTGGATTTTTTAGCGCGTCTGGAAGGGTAAGCACATAGTGTGAGCAGTCATTGCTTTCGGGGCAACCTTTACAGCTAGTGCCTGTTAAACAGGCACTTAAATCTACTTTTTTCAATTTTCCCATGGCGATGAGCTTGTCTACCATTGCTTGTATCAAGGGTTTGGGGGCTTTAAGTTGTTCGCTGAGCAGATCAAGGTCAGCTTGCCCATACAGCGCCACTAAGTCTCTGATTTGTAACAAGCTGACCATGTTTACCTCTTAATGACAGACTTTATCTGAACAGTCACAACAGGATTTTGCCGTTTTGTTGGCTAAGTTTAGTGTGACTCGGCTACGCATACGACGTAATACCGTAAACAACGCAAGGTTAAATACCACGACCGCAATAATAGTGATCACACTACTTTGTGGGTGTTGGCTGAATGTTGCTGTTTGATAAAACAGGGCTGACAAGCTATAAGCAACGTTAAGCCCCCATAAAATAGAGAAGGTCATCCAACTCTTATTTGTTTCACGTGCAATCGCCCCCATCACTGAAACACAAGGCACATACAGCAACACAAAGATCAGGTAGCTGTAGGCTGCGATATCGGAGCCAAATTTAGCCGCCATGGTTCCCATAGAGCCTGTTGCCATCTCCCCATCCCCTTTGCTCGCTTCGATCGGGTTAGAAAGCGCACTCAACGTAAAGGTTTCCTTTAAGCTATCCCATGTTTCAGAGACGGCATCTTCAAGCTCTGCAAGTAAGTCAAAGGAAGCCGCATCAAAAGGCTCAGTGGTGATACTCTCAGCGGTATAAAGCGTGTTCAATGTACCCACTACCACCTCTTTAGCCATTGCACCGGTAATTAAGCCAACGGTCGCTTGCCAGTTATCAGTGTGTACTCCAATCGGCTGTAACACCGGGGTGATCACTTTACTTACAGAAGCTAAAGCCGAGTCATTAATATTATCAACAGGCTCTCCTGACAACGAGAAGCTATTGAGCGCACCAATAAACATACTCGCCACAACAATGACTTTACCGGCTCGGATCACGAAGCCTTTCAAACGCTGCCAAGTTTGTATCAGCAAAGTCTTCGCGTGTGGCACGTGATAAACCGGTAGTTCCATCACGAAAGGAGATGCTTCGCCGCGCATTAAAGTATGTTTGAGTAACAAACCCGTCAGAATGGCGACGACAATACCGAGTAGATAAAGGGAGAACACGATACTGGCACCGTTTTTACCAAAAAAAGCCGCAGCGAACACCGCGAAAATAGCTAAACGTGCGCCACAAGACATGAAAGGGGCCATTAATACTGTAATTAAGCGCTCACGTGGCGCATCTAATGTACGAGCCCCCATAATGGAAGGAACGTTGCAACCGAATCCGACGATAAGTGGGACGAATGATTTACCCGGTAGGCCTAAAGCTTGCATCAATCTGTCCATCACAAATGCAGCGCGAGCCATATAACCTGAGTCTTCTAAGATAGATAAGAACAGATACATCATGCCGATTTGTGGTACTAATGGCAGAACGGTGTTAATACCACCACCAACGCCTTGAGCGAGGAAAATGGTTAACCAATCAGGGAAGCTGAAGTAAGCTCCAACCCACTGTATACCATGAATAAAGATCGCTTCAGAGGCGCCTTCGAAGAAAGGTTGTAATGCACCACCAATATTGATGGCCAATACAAACATCAAATACATTACAAATAAGAAAATCGGTACACCCAGCCAGCGATTGAGGATCACGCCATCAAGAGTTTGTGTAAGTTTATTTGGTTCTGCGGCGCTGTTATTGATCGCTTTTTCACAGATTGCAGCAATGGATTGGTAGCGCGCATCGGCAATCAGTAATTCAGGCTCTTCGTTTAAGCTATTTTTGAGATTTTGCTGAGTTGCATGTAGTTGTTCATTCGAGATATTCGCGCGCTGGCGGCTATAAATATCACCTTCAAGAATTTGTAATGCTAACCAGCGGCGTTGTTGCTGGCTAAACTGCTGCGCTGATATTTGTTCTGATAAGGAATCCACTTCCTGTAGCAATGCGGTTGGGTATTCAACCAGCGCTTGCATATTGTTTTGTGGATGGCTATCAATGGCCTGTTTGAGTTTATCAATCCCTGTTGCACGCGTTGAAACCAATGGGATCACAGGGCAACCAAGCTGCTGTTGGAGCTGTTCAATATCAATATCTATGTGTTGGCTTTGCGCAATGTCTAACATATTCAGTGCAACGATGCATGGCACGCCTAGCTCAATCAATTGCAGCGTCAAATAAAGGTTGCGCTCTAAATTAGACGCATCCACTACGTTGATTAACATATCGGCTTCACCACTTAAGATGAAGTAGCAGGCAATTTGCTCATCTAGCGATGTTTGTTCTGAAATCGTGGTTAGCGAGTAGGTGCCGGGAAGGTCAACTAATTCAATATTATGCTCTGGTGTATTAAAACGGCCAACCTTTCTTTCAACGGTCACACCCGCCCAGTTCCCCACTCGTTGGCGAGAACCAGTTAATTGATTGAATAGGGTGGTCTTACCGGCATTTGGATTGCCAATTAGGCCGATAGTTAGTGGTTTCATAAAATTTTACCAATAGTAACGTTCAGATTGCTGCGTTTTGTTACGCCGAAGTGGCTTCATCAATATTGAGTAGTGCTAAGTCTTTTTTGCGCAGTACTAAGCTGACTCGATGAGTTTCGATTTGTATTGGATCGCCTAAAGGTGCGAAGCGGACAACTTTAAAAATAGAGCCGGGCAAGAGGCCTAATGATAATAGTTTTTGTCGGTAAGCGGGGCTTATCTCTGGTGAGAATCCCAATATTTTATAACTGTGTTGAGGAAGTAATGACATAAAGCCTTCCATTCATTATGGGTAATAATATTGATAATTATTATTAGAAATATAGATATACACAAGCAAAAAACGTGGTTAAACAGAAATAAATCTAATTAATAATAAGAATTATAATCATCAATGATTAGCTATATTTAGCCTCTTTTTTCGTCAAATTGAATTGATGTGGATCAACGATATATTGTGTTTACGAGGAAGAAACGGCGTTTCAAGGAAATGATTGAGGTGAATAAAGAAGTTTCAATGTATTCACTTTTTTAATTATTAACTGAATGAAATTGGTTTGGTGATAATAAAAAACCTCTACAATCAATCTATTAAAATGATTGTAGAGGTTGAGGTTGATTAACGCTTTTTGCCAAATGCAGCAGCAAGAGCATCGCTCATTGCACTGTTGCCGGCTGAGGCGTTATTTTTTCGTGATATGTCACGTTGTGGTGTAGGTGCTTTACGTGCGCCCTTATCGGCTTGGTTATTGGCTCGACGAGGTGAGCTATTCGACTCTCCCGGCTGTTCATCAAGACGCATCGTGAGTGCAATACGTTTACGAGGGATATCAACATCAATCACCTTCACCTTAACAATATCACCAGCCTTAACCACCTTATGTGGGTCTTCAACATAGCTGTTAGAAAGCGATGAAATATGTACTAAGCCGTCTTGGTGAACACCGATATCCACGAAGGCACCAAAATTGGTGACGTTAGTGACTGAGCCTTCTAAGATCATGCCAGGTGTTAAATCATTCATGGTTTCAACACCTTCAGCAAAGGTGGCAGTTTTGAATTCAGGACGAGGGTCACGACCCGGTTTTTCTAGTTCTTTAATGATATCGGTAACTGTCGGCACACCAAATTGCTCTGTGGTGAAATCACGCGGACTTAAGTTATTCAAGGCCTGTGAGTTACCCATGATTTCTTTGAGTGGCTGGCGAACAACCTCAAGGATTTTTTCAACCACTGGATAGGCTTCTGGGTGAACCGTCGATGCATCAAGTGGATTATCTCCATTAGTGATGCGCAGGAAACCCGCACACTGTTCAAAAGCTTTAGGGCCAAGGCGAGCTACTTTTAATAATTGCTTTCTATCATTGAAGCGACCGTTTTCATCACGCCAACTGACGACGTTTTGAGCAATCATCTTGCTCAAACCTGCGACTCGAGTGAGTAGCGCAACTGAAGCGGTATTTAAATCAACACCCACTGAGTTTACGCAGTCCTCAACGACAGCATCAAGTTTACGTGCTAACTGAGTTTGGCTAACATCGTGCTGATATTGGCCTACACCGATAGATTTCGGGTCAATTTTCACCAACTCTGCGAGAGGATCTTGCAGGCGACGTGCGATAGAAACGGCGCCGCGTAGGGAAACATCTAAATCAGGGAATTCTTGTGCTGCTAGCTCGGATGCAGAGTACACGGATGCTCCCGCCTCACTGACGATCACTTTTTGTGCTGTCACTTCTGGATATTGTTTTTGCACTTCAGCAAAGAAACGTTCTGTTTCTCTTGATGCGGTACCATTACCAATTGCCACCAGTTCGACCTGATGTTTTTGACATAATGCTGCAACAATGGCTGCTGCTTTTGCCGCTTGGCCGGTATGTGGGTAGATAGTATCAGTCGCAATCAGTTTTCCTGTTGCATCAACAACCGCAACTTTAACACCGGTACGTAGGCCGGGATCGAGTCCCATCGTTGAGCGCATACCTGCTGGCGCGGCCATCAGTAGGTCATTGAGGTTACGAGCAAATACATTGATTGCTTCTTCTTCGGCTTTTTCACGCAATGCGCTCATAATTTCTGTTTCGAGATGCAACAGAACTTTCACACGCCATGTCCAACTAATGACAGCTTTGCGCCATTGGTCTGCTGGTTGATTATTTAATCGAACATCAAGGTGGCGGGTAATAATTTCTTCACAGTAACTTTCTTTTGGTGGTTCTTCGAACTGAGGGTCACAATTAAGTGAAAGTTGTAAAATGCCTTCATTGCGCCCACGAAACATAGCCAACGCGCGATGAGAAGGTACAGATGCGACAGGTTCTTGATGTTCAAAATAGTCACTAAACTTTGCACCTTCAGTTTGTTTACCATCAATTACTTTGGCAACAATATGGGCATTTTTCATTAAATAGTCACGAACTTTAGCTAACAGGCTGGCATCTTCGGCGAAACGTTCCATTAAAATATAACGTGCACCATCAAGAGCCGCTTTGGTATCTGCCACTCCTTGTTGTTCATTAACGTAGTTTTGTGCTAATTCGTCAGGCGATTGGCTTGGATCGCTCCATAAAGCATCAGCTAAAGGCTCTAAGCCTGCTTCAATAGCAATTTGCCCACGGGTACGACGTTTAGGCTTATAGGGGAGATAGAGGTCTTCAAGTTCAGTTTTATTGAGTGTTTCGTTAATAGCGGCAGCAAGTTCGGGGGTTAGTTTTTGTTGTTCTTCAATTGATTTAAGAATGGTTTGCTTACGATCATTTAGCTCTCTTAAATACCCTAAACGGCTTTCAAGTTGACGAAGCTGCGTATCATCTAGCCCACCCGTTACTTCTTTACGATATCGAGCAATGAAAGGAACGGTATTACCTTCATCCAATAAGGTGATAGCAGAAAATACCTGTTTAGGTTGTGCTTGCAGCTCTGCTGCGATTATCTGGCTTAGAGTTTCATTCATGTCGCTTTTTAATACCTAATCATCAAAGAACAGTTAAAAAATTCATTGCACTGTTATACTTGCATAGGCGCAGAATTTCTAGGGTGAAGTTTATTCAAATCAAAGAAAGGTCTTGCGTATAATTTATAATTATCTAACTTCTTTTTTAATTGATTAAAAATATGAATAAGAGTCTTTTAATTACACGTGAAGGTTGGGATGCGCTGGACAAAGAGCTTAAATATCTTTGGAGAGAAGAGCGCCCTAGAGTGACTCAATCTGTTTCTGAGGCGGCCGCACAAGGGGATCGTTCAGAAAATGCGGAGTATATTTATGGCAAAAAACGTTTACGAGAGATTGACCGTCGTGTGCGTTTTTTGTCTAAAAGACTGGATCAACTGAGAATAGTTGAACCTGACCCAAGGCAAGAAGGACGTGTTTTTTTTGGGGCATGGGTTAAACTTGAAGATGATAATGAAAATATCAGAATATTCCGGTTAGTGGGTGCTGATGAATTTGATCCAGCAAAAAATTGGATATCTATTGACTCTCCAGTGGCTCGCGCACTAGTTGGTAAGCAGGTTGACGATGAAATTACAGTACGTACTCCTGGTGGAATTGTGAACTATTGCGTCTTAGATATTAGTTATAAACCACTAACCGGATAACGTGTAAAATTATTCATTAAATTTCAAGTTGATGGTAAATTATAACATTAACTATTTTATATTTAGCTTATACACAAAATAATTCGGGTTTGATGGCTGTTATTGGTTATATGACGGTGACACTCAGGCAGCTTGGAATATGATAGTATATTCTTAATTTTTAAAAATAATTTCGATAGATTGCACATCTTGAGGGCTACAAAATGCAAGAAAGTTATAAAGTTCTTGTCGTCGATGATGATATGCGTTTGCGTGCCTTGCTAGAACGCTACCTGACAGAGCAAGGTTTTCAAGTTCGCAGTGCTGCGAATGCCGAGCAAATGGATAGGATCTTAACTAGAGAATCTATTCATTTAATCGTGCTAGATTTAATGTTGCCAGGTGAAGATGGTCTGTCAATTTGTCGCCGCTTACGCAGTCAAAACAACCCAATTCCAATTATTATGGTGACCGCAAAAGGCGAAGAAGTGGATCGTATCGTTGGTCTAGAAATTGGTGCAGATGATTATATACCTAAGCCTTTCAATCCACGTGAATTATTGGCTCGTATTCGTGCAGTATTACGTCGCCAAGCGAATGAGTTACCAGGCGCGCCATCTCAAGACGATGCAGTGATCACTTTTGGGAAATTTAAACTCAATCTTGGTACGCGCGAAATGTTCCAAGGTGAAGAAAATATGCCTTTAACGAGTGGTGAATTTGCGGTACTGAAAGTACTGGTTTCACACCCAAGGGAACCATTATCTCGTGATAAGCTAATGAGTTTAGCAAGAGGTCGTGAATACAGTGCGATGGAACGTTCGATTGACGTCCAAATTTCACGTTTACGTCGTATGGTTGAAGAAGATCCAGCTCACCCACGTTATATCCAAACTGTTTGGGGATTGGGCTATGTATTTGTACCGGACGGCAGTAAAGCATGAAGCGACTGAGGTTCTCTCGACGTAGTACATTTTCTCGCTCGTTATTTTTGTTCGTTGCGTTACTTTTTGCCAGCTTAGTCACCAGTTATATGGTGGTGTTGAATTTTGTTGTAATGCCAAGTTTGCAGCAATTCAACAAAGTACTGGCTTATGAAGTGCGAACATTAATGACGGAAAAAATGGTGTTGCAAGACGGAACCACAGTACGGGTATCACCTGCTTTACGAAAAAAAATCTATAATGAATTAGGTATTACCTTTTATGCCCAGTCAGCAGCAATGGAAGAAGGTTTGAATTGGGCTAAAGAGTATGATTTTCTCAGTGAAAACATGTCTGATTATATTGGCGGTGAAGCTCAGGTACGCTTAGAGCTTGGCCGTGAATATCCGATCTTATGGCTAACTTCCTATCTTGCCCCTGATATCTGGGTGCGAGTCCCTTTGACTGAAATCGGGCAGAACCAATTTTCTTTGGTGTTCCGTTACACTTTAGCGATCTTTCTATCTATTTTTGCTGGTGTTTGGCTATATATTCGTTACCAAAACAAACCTTTACTTGAGCTTGAATATCATGCGAGCCAAGTAGGGAAAGGTGTGATTTTACCGGCGATGAAAGAGAAAGGTGCCACCGAAGTGAAAGCGGCGATCCGCTCGTTTAACCATATGTCAGCTGAAATCAAAACGCTTGAAAATGACCGTACCATATTGATGGCTGGGGTCAGCCATGATCTGCGTACGCCTCTCACTCGTATTCGTTTAGCAACGGAAATGATGAGTCCTGAAGATGGCTATCTTGCTGAATCAATCAATAAAGATATTGAAGAGTGTGATGCAATCATAGGCCAATTTATGGATTACCTAAAAACAGGTCAAGAAATGAATATGGAGTTCTGTGACCTGAACGCAATTTTAAATGAAGCGGTTACCTCAGAAAGTAGCGTGACAGGCGAAATTGAAACGGCATTTGAGCCGGGTCATTTGATTGTTAATGGTAACCCATTAGCGATTAAGCGTGCTATCACGAATATGATTGTCAACGCGTATCGTTATGGGAATGGGTGGATTAAAGTCAGCAGTGGTAAAAATGAAGATTCGGTTTGGTTCCAAGTGGAAGATGATGGTGCAGGGATCAAAGAAGAAGATATTCAACGCTTATTCCAACCTTTTGTACAGGGGGAAAAAGCACGTAGTAATACCGGTACGGGTCTAGGGTTAGCGATTATCCGCCGTATTGTCGATGCCCACGAAGGTAATATCGAAATTCATAAAAGCGAACGTGGCGGCTTTGCCATTCGTGCACACCTACCGTTAAAAGAAAAAGAAGAGTGAGTTATATGGTGCGTTGATGACGCTCTAGCGGCTTTTGTCATCTTATTGCTTCTTACTTTTCAGGTATGTTCTCTCCTAGTTATTCATCCTATAAAGCAAAACTACATAATTTATAAATAATAGCATCGTTATATAAAAGACTTAGTGGTTATTTTACTTTGATAATTGGCGGGAATAAAATTATTGGGGTATATGATATGAACAATATGAAAGGAATAGCGAGTAATGGAAATTCTGTGACACGTTTTCACGATTCAAAGATAAAAACAAATTATCCAAAAAAGAGTGGTGAAACGAGTTTTTTAAAGAAAATAAAAAGATTTATTAATAAATTAGAACATTTTAGCTTACAAAAAACAGTGAAGCCTAAAGATACACAGCTTCGTGAGCAAGTTCCGATAAATTTAAAAGCAGTATCAGTGAAAACAGCTCCCACATTATCTTTAGTCCCATCACTCGATTCTAGAGTAGTTACACCGCCCCCTCCTCCTCCGATGCCATCCGTAAATTCACTCATTACACCACCAATGGCGAAATTTGACGGTATTGCTAAAGGAACGACATCACAACCTCATGGGGAAGGTAAAGTTGGAATGGATGCGGTTATTTCGCAATTAAAAGAACATTCAGTGTTTAAGAAGAATGCAGAGAAATATCAAGTTACCACTGATGAAATAACGGGATCGATAAATACACCTCCATCACCACTACCGATGGTGAAGTTTGACGGTATTGCTAAAGGAACTGCATCACAGCCCCATGGGGAAGGTAAAATTGGAATGGATGCGGTTATTTCGCAATTAAAAGAACATTCGGTGTTTAAGAAGAATGCAGAGAAATATCAAGTCACCGCTGATGAAAAAATGGGTTCGATAAATACACCGCCATCACCACCACCGATAGCGAAGTTTGACGGTATTGCTAAAAGAATAGAATCGCAATCTCATGGGGATGGTAAAGCAGGCATGGATCAGGTAATTGCCCAACTTAAAGAGCATCCAATATTTAAATTAAAAGAAAGTGATTAATTATTTTTCAATCAATAAACTCGTATTTACGAGTTTATTGATTTATATCTAATGTTGATTCAGATCTTTTTATGACAGCTTATCACTTTTGTTTCAATACAGACTGACTTCATGACAAAATAATTACTATTTGATTTTGCTGATTATTTTGTTAATTAAGTTGATATTTTTTGACAATCGGCATATCAAAAAAATCAACTGTCATAAAACTGTCATAAATTAGACATGTTGCTGTCATCAAATTGTCCTATTTTTCCTACCGTGACATTTCACCAACAATTTACACTTAATTGTTTCTATACATCCCCGGAGGGATTATGAAAATGATGCGTACAACCTTAGCTAGCGTAATGGCAGCAACCCTTTCAATGACTGCAATGTCTTCTTTTGCTGCCACAAGCTTAACCGGTGCAGGAGCAACCTTTCCAGCACCCGTTTATGCTAAGTGGGCGGACTCTTATCAGAAAGAAACAGGTAATAAAGTGAACTATCAGGGGATCGGTTCTTCTGGTGGTGTTAAACAAATTAATGCAAAAACAGTTGATTTCGGTGCGTCAGATGCGCCATTGACTGATGAAAAACTAAAAGAAGATGGTTTGTTTCAGTTCCCAACCGTGATTGGCGGTGTGGTATTGGCGGTTAACGTAAAAGGTATTCAGTCAGGGCAGCTGACTTTAGATGGTGCAACGTTAGGTGATATCTATCTGGGTAAAATCACTAAATGGAATGATCCCGCTATCGCTAAATTAAACCCAGATGCGAACCTGCCAGACCAAAACATTGCTGTGGTTAGACGTTCTGATGGTTCAGGTACCACTTTTGTCTTCACAAGCTACCTGTCAAAAGTCAGCTCAAATTGGAAAAATGATATCGGCGCGGGTTCAACCGTTAATTGGCCGAAAAACAGTGTCGGCGGTAAAGGTAACGATGGCGTAGCCGCCTTTGTTCAGCGCTTACCGGGCTCTATTGGTTATGTTGAATACGCCTATGCAAAACAAAACAACCTTGCTTATACTAAGTTAGTTTCTGCTGATGGTAAGGTCGTTTCACCAACAGGTGAGAGTTTCAGCGCAGCTGCGAAAAAAGTGGATTGGTCGAAATCATTCGCTCAAGATTTGACTAACCGTGATGGCGATAACGCATGGCCAATCACTTCAACCACATTTATCTTAGTCCATAAAGACCAAGCGAATGCCGAGAAAGGTAAAGCGGTTCTCGACTTCTTTAACTGGGGTTATGAAAAAGGTGGCAAACAGGCTGAAGCGCTAGATTACGCGGTTCTGCCTCAAGAAGTGGTTACCGCAGTTCGTGCAGCATGGAAAACAGAAATTAAAGATAGCCAAGGGAAACCCTTGTTCTAAGATGTGAGGCAAGAGAGGCGAGAGCCTCCTAAAGGCTGGTAATGGTAGGCGGATGATGAGGAACACCATCCGCCTTCTAACGTAGTAACTAAATCCTACTAGTAAAGTAGGTGTAGGATGAGAAAAAGCGCATGGCCGAAAAAACAACGGCATTTAAAGCACCGAGTAAGTCAGGCGATGTGATATTTGGCGCATTAGTTAAGATTGCTGCGCTAATCACATTGTTAATGCTTGGTGGCATCATTATTTCCCTTATTTTTGCCTCGTGGCCGAGTATGCAGAAATTTGGGTTTTCGTTTTTATGGACCAAAGAGTGGGATGCTCCCGCAGAGCAGTTTGGTGCCCTTGTGCCAATTTATGGCACGATAGTGACATCGCTGATCGCTCTGATTATTGCTGTACCTGTTAGTTTTGGTATTGCATTGTTCTTAACTGAACTTGCTCCCAATTGGTTAAAGCGCCCGTTGGGTATTGCTATTGAGCTTCTCGCCGCAATTCCAAGTATTGTTTATGGTATGTGGGGGCTATTTGTTTTTGCGCCTCTGTTTGCTGAATATTTCCAAGAGCCTGTTGGCAACGTGATGTCGAGCATCCCGATCGTCGGCGAGCTTTTCTCAGGTCCTGCATTTGGGATTGGTATTTTGGCCGCGGGGATCATCCTTGCCATTATGATCATTCCTTATATTGCCTCAGTAATGCGTGACGTATTTGAACAAACCCCTGTCATGATGAAAGAGTCCGCATATGGTATCGGTTGTACCACATGGGAAGTGATTTGGAACATTGTATTACCTTACACTCGCAACGGGGTCATTGGGGGGGTTATGCTAGGCCTTGGTCGCGCACTTGGTGAAACTATGGCTGTTACCTTCGTGATCGGTAACACTTACCAATTAGATAGTTTCTCATTATTTATGCCGGGTAACAGTATTACTTCAGCGTTAGCGAATGAATTTGCTGAAGCGGAAAGTGGTTTACATACTTCTGCATTGATGGAACTTGGGTTGATCTTGTTTGTTATCACTTTCATTGTTCTCGCAATATCCAAGTTGATGGTGATGCGTTTAGCGAAGAACGAGGGCCGTTAATATGTCGACATCTCAACACATGATTGTTAATGACAAAGAACGTGCTCGCCGGCAAGCATGGCGTCGCCAAGTAAACCGCATGGCTTTGTTTGTCTCTATGTTAACCATGGCATTTGGGCTGTTTTGGTTGGTTTGGATCCTGTTCTCAACAGTGACAAAAGGGATTGATGGTATGTCCTTGAATCTGTTCACTGAAATGACTCCTCCACCAAACACTGAAGGTGGTGGTCTGGCTAACGCGATCGCAGGTAGTGGATTATTGATTTTATGGGCGACTGTGATAGGGACTCCGCTCGGTATTTTAGCGGGTATCTATTTAGCTGAATACGGTCGTAAGTCATGGCTGGCATCTGTCACTCGCTTTATTAATGACATTTTGCTCTCCGCACCTTCGATTGTTGTTGGCCTATTTGTCTACACTATCGTTGTTGCTCAAGTTCAACACTTCTCTGGCTGGGCAGGGGTGATTGCATTAGCATTATTGCAAATCCCTATCGTGATTCGTACTACAGAAAACATGCTCAAATTGGTACCTGATAGCTTGCGTGAAGCGGCATATGCGCTAGGTACGCCAAAGTGGAAAATGATTTTATCTATTACGTTGAAAGCATCAGTATCCGGGATCATTACGGGTATCTTATTAGCTATTGCACGTATCGCAGGTGAAACTGCCCCATTACTGTTCACATCATTATCGAATCAGTTCTGGAGTACAGATATGAGCGAGCCAATTGCTAACCTACCTGTAACTATCTTCAAATTTGCGATGAGCCCGTTCTCTGAATGGCAAGAACTGGCGTGGGCAGGGGTTCTGTTGATCACCCTCTGTGTCCTGTTAATAAATATTATCGCTCGCGTTGTGTTTGCTCAGAAAAAACACTAAACCCGGATCGAATAAAGAATTATAGAGAGAAGTAGCCATGATTAATGCAAATGAAATTGCAAACAGTAAAATTAAAGTACGTGACCTTAACTTTTATTATGGAAAATTCCACGCGTTAAAAAATATCTCGTTAGATATTGAAAAAAATAAAGTCACTGCATTTATCGGTCCATCAGGCTGCGGTAAATCAACGCTGCTGCGTACTTTTAACAAAATGTACGAGCTGTATGGCGAACAGCGTGCAGAAGGTGAAATTCTGTTAGATGGTCAAAATATCCTGACGGATAAGCAAGATATCGCTCTATTACGCGCCAAAGTTGGTATGGTATTCCAAAAACCAACCCCATTCCCGATGTCAATCTATGACAATATTGCATTTGGTGTACGTTTATTTGAGAAATTATCACGTGTTGATATGGATGAGCGTGTTCAATGGGCACTAACTAAAGCCGCACTGTGGAATGAAACAAAAGATAAGCTGCACCAAAGTGGTTATAGCTTATCTGGTGGTCAGCAACAACGCTTATGTATTGCGCGAGGCATTGCGATCCGCCCAGAAGTATTATTACTGGATGAGCCGTGTTCCGCTCTCGACCCCATTTCAACAGGACGTATTGAAGAGTTGATCAGCGAGTTAAAATCTGAATATACCGTGGTGATTGTGACTCATAACATGCAACAGGCTGCACGTTGTTCTGATTATACGGCCTTTATGTATTTAGGTGAGCTGATTGAGTTCAATGAAACAGACAAGATGTTTACCACACCTGAAATGAAACAAACTGAAGATTATATTACTGGCCGTTACGGTTGATATGGAGCCGACTATGGATACGCTGAACCACAACAAACATATTTCTGGGCAGTTCAATGCTGAACTGGAACATATCCATACTGAATTGATGACCATGGGAGGGTTAGTTGAAGAACAGCTCACCAAGGCGATCACTGCCATGCACAATCAGGATGAGGCTCTAGCACGCGAAGTTATCGAAAATGACCACAAAGTCAACATGATGGAAGTGGCAATTGACGAAGAATGTGTGAAAATTATCGCTAAACGCCAACCAACGGCAAGTGATTTGCGTCTGATAATGGCAATTTCAAAAACGATTGCTGAATTAGAACGTATTGGTGATGTGGCTGATAAAATTTGCCAAACAGCACTCGAAAAATTCTCTCATCAGCATCAACCGCTGCTGGTTAGCCTTGAATCATTAGGCCGCCATACCGTACAAATGTTGCATGATGTACTGGACGCTTTTGCCCGTATGGATCTGGAAGAAGCTATTCGTATCTATCGTGAAGATGAAAAAGTTGACCAAGAGTATGAAGGTATTGTGCGTCAACTGATGACCTACATGATGGAAGATCCAAGAACGATACCTAGCGTACTCACTGCGTTGTTTTGCGCGCGCTCTATCGAACGTATCGGTGACCGCTGCCAAAACATTTGCGAGTTTATATTCTACTATGTTAAAGGCCAAGATTTCAGGCATGTAGGCGGGGATCAGCTAGAGAAAATGATGACCAAAAAATAGCCGTCATACTTCGCGCCGTAGCGTTGTTGGCTGCAATCACGAACCCTAGTCACATATTTATGTATGCTCCTAGGGTTCCATATGCCCGTCATATTTCGCTCCACAGCGTTGTTGGCTGCAATCGCGAACCCTAGTCACATACTTTATGTATGCTCCTAGGGCTTCGCTCTTTTGCCGCCTAGCTGTAGAGCGAACTATTTAGGGCATGCATATTTAGATTTATTCTCATTTTCTAGAGTGTTATATATTTTTAATATTAATATCACCAATATCACCAATATCACCAATATCACCAATGTTTCAATTCTGTGTGCATTCCCATCAGAGCGTTCGGTTACGCTACAGATAAAATCCCCTTAAGGTAAAAAATAATTAACTTATCGGCTCTTAGGTAAATTATATTTTACTTTTTATGTTCTCTTCGCCAGCAATGCGCGACACGATTTAAAACACAATACTCATATTCCTTTTTATTATAAATATATTAATTAATAGTATTTCAAGAAATAAGGCTTCCTTGATAACTTGAGATGGTCGATTTACACAAATTTACCGTCAGGGGTGTTCAATGAAAGCTCGTGTTTTAACTACTGCATTACTTGCAGGATTTGCGCTGCTGGCTAACGTTGCCAAGGCAGATAAACTGGATGACATCAAGCAAGCTGGTGTTATTCGTGTCGCAGTGTTTGATAGCAATCCACCATTTGGGTTTATTGACCCACAAAGCAAAAAACTCACGGGCTACGATGTTGATATCGCGCAAGCGATCGCTGATAACCTTGGCGTGAAATTAGAACTGCGTCCAACCAATCCCGCTAACCGTATTCCACTGCTAACTTCAGGTAAAGTAGACTTAATTGGCGCTAATTTCACCATTACTGATGAACGCGCGAAACAAGTGGATTTTTCTATCCCTGACTTTGCGACAGGGCAGAAGTTTATCGCTCGTAAAGGCGTGTTAAAAACCCCTGATGATATTGCGCCACTGCGTATCGGTGCCGATAAAGGGACTGTTCAAGAAGTGACGCTGCGTGAACGTTATCCTGATACTAAAGTGATTTCTTATGATGATACTCCACAGGCGTTCGCTGCTCTGCGTAATGGTAATGTGCAAGCAATCACTCAAGATGATGCAAAACTGGTTGGTTTATTAGGTAATTTACCTGAAAAAGTAAAAGCGGATTTTGAAATTTCACCATTCAGTATTACACGCGAATATCAAGCGCTGGCAGCCTCTAAAGGTGAACAGCGTCTAGTTGAAAACGTCAACGAAGCGTTATTGAAACTCGAAAAAGAGGGTCAAGCAGAAGTGATTTATAACCGCTGGTTTGGTCCAGATACAAAAGCTGCTCAACCACGCGGTGATTTTAAATTCGCGCCGCTCGATCAGCAAAAGTAATTTGTAGTTCTTAATCAGTGATAACAACCCCGCTATCAATAGCGGGGTTGTTGGTTATCAAAGGCAGCATCTATGTTTGAAAAATTTATTAGCGGTGAATTTCTGTCGCAGCATTTTTTGGCTCCCGAGTATTTAACATGGTTTGGCTATGGGCTATTGCTGACGATTTGGATCTCGGTTTGTACCATTGTGGCTGCAACGCTATTAGGTTTTTTGGTTGCCTCGGCGAGGGATAGCCAAATAGCGCCATTGCGTTGGATAGTGAATATTTATATTTCGATTTTCCGTAATACACCGTTGTTAGTTCAACTGTTTTTTTGGGCCTTCGCATCACGTGATATTTTGTCACCTGACGTGATGGATTGGTTAAATACTCCCCATGAGGCCACTTTTTTAGGGATCACTTTGAGTTGGCCATCATATGAGTTTTTAGCCGGTTTTGTTGGGCTTACGTTATATACCATTCCTTTTATCGCGGAGGAAATTCGTTCAGGTATTCGTGGTGTACGACAAGGCCAAAAGTACGCTGCTTTTGCATTGGGTTTAACGGGATGGCAGTCAATGAGGTACGTTGTGTTACCACAAGCGGTAAAGATTGCGATGCCACCTTTGTTAGGGCAATACATGAATGTGGTAAAAAACTCTTCATTAACGATGGCAATTGGCGTTGCAGAACTCTCTTATGTATCACGTCAAGTCGATAGCCAAACACTCAAAACTTTTACTGCGTTTGGTATCGCGACAGTGTTGTACATTGCCATTATTGCGGTAATGGAAGCGTGGGGGCAGTGGCGAGCACAACGTAATTTAGCGGTGAGGGTATAAAATGGATTTTTCTGTAATAGAGCAAAATTGGCAGTATCTGTTATTTGGTACTTTTCCTGATGGACCAATTGAAGGCGCTTTGTTGACACTAATCATCAGCCTGATTGCAGGTATTGCATCGATTATACTTGGTACGCTAGGCGGTGTTGCTTTGGCGATGCTACGTGGTTTTTGGATGAACCTATTTGCTGCATTTTTAGGTTTTTTCCGTGCAATACCCGTCATTATGTTGATTTTTTGGACCTATTTCTTACTGCCAATTGTCTTTAACGCTGATATTCCAGGCATTACGTCGGTGATTTGTGCATTAGCTCTGATCACTTCAGCTTATCTCGCGCATGCGGTAAAAGCCGGTATTTTAGCGATTGGTCAAGGACAGTGGCAGGCTGGTTTATCGTTAGGTTTTAGTCGCTGGCAGGTATTATGGCAAATTATTTTGCCTCAAGCGCTACGTATGATGGTGCCATCATTTATTAATCAATGGGTAGCCCTGATCAAAGATACTTCTTTGGCTTACGTGGTAGGGGTTGCTGAATTGTCATTCTTAGCTAACCAAGTCAATAATCGTGAAATGGTGTATCCGATGGAAGTATTTTTATTTGTTGGGTTTATCTATTTCATAATGTGTTTGACGCTAGAAATTGTTGCAAACCTTGTCGCAAAACGAATAAGTCGTCAAAATCAATCCACTGCACCATCCATAAAGCGTTCTTTGCTATTTTGGCGTCGACAAAAATTATTGGCCTTATCTTAATTGGTCATTAATGGCGGCTTTGAATGGTCGCCATTAAAATTTCTTTTTTTTCTGCATATTCTGATTCGCCTTGCTGTATCAGTGAGTTAGCGCATTCCTATCGGTTATATTTACGCAAACGTTTTCTTTTTTGCATTTTAACGGTAACACTCTTGTTTTGTTTGTTGTAGGATAGGGCGAAAAAAACTTTTTTTGGGCGCAATATTTCATGAGTAATCAATCTTCTGGCTCTGTGCAGCAGCAGGGTCTGTTTCAGCGTGTTTTTAAATTACAAGAACACGGTACAACGGCAAGAACAGAAGTCGTTGCGGGTTTTACCACATTTCTCACGATGGTTTACATTGTCTTTGTTAACCCACAAATTCTCTCAGTCGCAGGTATGGATATCAAAGCGGTATTCGTGACTACATGTTTAATTGCGGCGATTGGTAGTATTCTAATGGGATTATTGGCAAATCTACCTATCGCTGTTGCGCCTGCAATGGGGCTTAACGCCTTTTTTGCCTTTGTGGTTGTTGGCGCAATGGGATATTCGTGGCAAGTCGCCATGGGGGCTGTGTTCTGGGGTGCGGTAGGCTTGTTTATTTTAACCTTATTTCGCATTCGTTATTGGATCATTGCGAACATTCCATTAAGTCTACGAGTGGGTATCACTAGCGGGATTGGCTTATTTATTGCCATGATGGGCTTAAAAAACTCAGGTATCATCGTTGCGAATCCAGATACTCTAGTTTCTATTGGTAATTTTACTCAACATAATGTCTGGTTGGGGGCGCTAGGCTTCTTCATTATTGCTATCCTAGCTGCGCGTAATATCCATGCCGCAGTATTAGTGTCGATTGTGGTCACGACATTGATCGGCCTTGCACTAGGGGATGTACAGTTTAATGGTATTTTCTCTCTGCCACCAAGTATTACAACGGTAGTGGGGCAAGTTGATATTATGGGGTCGTTAGATCTGGCACTATCAGGGGTTATTTTTGCCTTTATGTTAGTTAACTTATTTGACTCTTCAGGCACCATGATTGGCGTGACAGATAAAGCAGGAATTACTGATGCACGTGGTACTTTCCCACGCATGAAACAAGCCTTGTATGTGGATAGCTTAAGTTCAGTAGCGGGTTCTGCGATGGGTACTTCATCAGTGACCGCTTACATTGAAAGCTCCTCGGGTGTTTCTGTTGGTGGCCGTACTGGTTTAACCGCACTGGTTGTCGGTGTGTTGTTCTTATTGACCATGTTTATCTCTCCACTGGCAGGTATGGTTCCTGCGTATGCAACCGCGGGTGCACTGATTTACGTCGGTGTATTGATGACATCCAGTTTGACCCGTGTTAAGTGGGATGATTTAACGGAATCAGTACCTGCATTTATTACTGCGGTGATGATGCCATTCAGTTTTTCAATTACTGAAGGTATCGCATTAGGCTTTATTGCTTATTGTGCGATGAAAATTGGTACTGGCCGCTGGCGTGACCTAGGTCTGTGCGTGATTTTAGTTTCCATTTTATTTATTTTAAAAATGGTTCTGGTTGACGCTTAATTATCTCTTCTTACCACGCCTTTCGTGATAAACGGTTCTCGTTATGAGAGCCGTTTTGCTATAATGAACAAAAGCAAAATGCAAAAAAATATTCTAATTGCTGCGCAAGAGCTTCCACTGCTAGCGGGATCCTGCTAGATTCCGCAACAGAAACTGACTTTATCAAGGTATCAGACCATGAATTCACCCAAAAAAACGGCGAGCAACCCTGCTGGCAAAACTAAGAAAAAGTACCGCAAGTCTAAAGAAGAACTGAATGCGGAAGGGCGTGAGCGTAAACGCGAGAAAAAACATCGCGGTAACAAAGCTGGAGCGCGTTACCAAGAAAAATCAGCTAATGGTCAGTCAGCTAGCCAAAATCAAGTCAATGATCCACGTATTGGCAGTAAAAAACCTGTTCCTTTGATTGCTGAAGAAAAAGTGGCAGCGCCGCGTCCAGCGAAGGTGAAAGAGCCTGTAGAAAAAGTGAAGTTATCACCAGAGCAAGAGCTGGAAATGCTGGAACAAGATGATCGTTTAGACAGCTTGTTAGCACGTTTAGAAGATGGCGAAACGGTGACAGCGAAAGAGCAAGAGTACATTGATACCTGTTTAGATCGTATTGATGAGTTGATGTCTATTTTAGGTATTGAATTAACGGATGATGAAGAAGAGGAAGATGAAGAAAAACTCGATGACATCATGCGTATTTTAAAAAGTAAGTAATCTGCTTTTTCTTCCTCCTCTGGCAACTCTGCTGGGGGAGTTTTGATGGAATTTCGTTCAATTGATAGCATGTTTGGTGCTACGTCAACTCTCTGTGATGAATCTCGCGTTATACTCTGTGATATGATGAATATAATTTCGCCAATGTATTCATCATACTTAAAACTGCATCTCAAATTATTAGGGTATAAAAATTTATAAAGTGCGATCCGCCAAGTGGGAATTGTCGCTATTGAGGAATGTTAATGTCAGAGCAAAATATCGTTTGGGATCTTTCTCTTATCCAGAAATATAACTATTCAGGGCCGCGTTATACCTCATATCCAACGGCGCTTGAATTTAACCAAAACTATGATGAAAGTGCGTTTGTTGCGGCAACACAACGTTACCCTGATAACCCGCTATCGCTCTACGTTCACATCCCTTTTTGCCATAAATTATGTTATTTCTGTGGCTGTAATAAATTGGTGACTCGGCAAAAACATAAGGCTGATGAATATCTACAAGTAATTGAAAAAGAAATCAGCCAACGCGCGGCACTACTTAAAAATCGTACAGTGACTCAGATGCATTGGGGGGGCGGTACGCCAACCTATTTAGATAAAACCCAAGTCAGTCATTTAGTCTCTTTATTGAAGACACATTTTCATTTTTCTGATGATGTGGAAATGTCGATTGAAATCGACCCACGTGAAATCGAGCTCGATATGATTGACCACTTACGCAGCGAAGGATTTAATCGCTTAAGTATGGGGGTACAAGATTTTAATAAACAAGTTCAGGTTTTAGTCAATCGAGAACAGGATGAAGAGTTTATTTTTGCTCTGATTAACCGAGCAAAAGAGATTGGTTTCACCTCAACCAGCATTGACCTTATTTATGGTTTGCCAAAACAAACACCAGAAAGTTTTGCATTTACCTTAAAAAAAGTGATTGAGCTTTCGCCAGATCGCCTAAGCGTATTTAACTATGCGCACTTGCCTAACTTGTTTGCTGCGCAGCGTAAAATCAAAGATGAAGATCTGCCTAATGCGCAGCAGAAGCTAGATATCTTGCAAGAAACCATAGCGACGTTGACAACAGAGGACTATCAATTTATTGGTATGGATCACTTTGCTAAGCCACAAGATGAGTTAGCTGTTGCTCAACGTGAAGGCATTCTCCATCGTAATTTCCAAGGTTATACCACCCAAGGCAATTGTGATCTATTAGGCCTCGGAGTTTCTGCGATTAGCATGCTAGGGGATAACTATGCGCAAAATCAGAAAGATTTAAAAACGTATTATGCGCAGGTCGAAGAGCAAGGACACGCTTTATGGCGTGGCTTAGTGCTGACTGATGATGATTGTTTACGTCGTGATGTGATTAAAACGTTGATCTGTAATTTTCAACTCGATTTTGCACAAATCGAAGCGTTATATCCAATCGATTTTAAAGCCTATTTCTCAGAAGATTTGCAATTATTACAACCAATGGCAGAGGATGGATTAGTTGAAATGACAGAGACTGGCATTAAAGTCACTCCACAAGGACGTTTACTGATCCGCAATATTTGTATGTGTTTCGATGTTTATCTGCGTAATCAAATGCGTCAGCGCCAATTCTCTCGGGTCATTTAATTGACTGAGGCTCCAGAGTATTTTGGAGCCTCCAAACGATCAGCGATCGATTTTCTCTAACAACTGATAGCTAGCCATTATACGCTTAGGAATAGGTATCCATTTGTTGGATAGCATTACGATGGCTGTTCTTTCTTCAGGTATAAATACTGCGTAAGTGGCAAAGCCATTGGTTGATCCAGTTTTATTGTAATAGGCGCGTATTTCAGGTGCCATTACGGGTTTGATCAATTCAACTTTTTGCGGTTTTAACGCCATCTCATCACGATTGCCTTGCAGTAATTGTGAAAGTGAGACCGGCCATGGATAGCTTTCCCACATCATATTTTGTACAAATGAGTCTGTCAGATAAACCCCTGTATGAGTGTCTTCAATCGCTTCTTGCCAAGGTTTTGATACCTTAGTGGTTTGCATATTGATCTCCAAAAAGCGGATCAAGTCTTTAGCATTGGACTTCAAACCATAGGCTTCCGCATCCAGAATTTCAGGGGTAACCCGTACCGGCTGATCTTGCTTGTTATAACCCTGTGCATAATACTGCTCTTGGCTTTTTGGCACATTGACATAAGTATGCTTCAAACCCAGTGATGGTAGCAGCATTTTTTCCATCGCTTGAGAGAATGGCATATTGAGTTGTTTTGCTGTGATGATCCCAAGTAGGCCAACACCAAGGTTTGAATAAGAGCGGTATTCACCGATTGCTTTCTCAGGTAGCCACTTTTGATAATAAGCTATTAATTGCTCATGGGTTATTACGCCATTGGGGACAAATAATGATAATCCTGATGTATGTGTTGCTAGATTCATTATAGTTACGCGATCAAACGCGCTGTTTTTTAATGCAGGTAAGTAATAGCTAACCCTTTGGTTGAAATCCAATTTTCCCTGTGTTTGCGCGTAAGCAGCAAGGGTGGCTGTAAAGGTTTTTGATAATGAACCAATTTCATAGAGGGTTTTATCACTGACGGCGACTTGAGTTTGTCTTGATTGCACGCCGTAATGGAAGATTTGTTGTTTGCCATCAACAGAAATAGCGACAGACATACCTGGGATCTGTTCTTGCTTCATTAGCGGTTTAATAATGTCATCAACTTGTTGTTGTGTCAGCGCGGAAGCAGAAAGGGATGTCAGTGCTAAACCTAAAGCGATAAAAAGCCGCCCCTGACGAAAAATAGTTTTCATAGAGTTATCCGTTAAAGTAAAAGTTTTAATTATTGCTAGTGAATTTCAGGTATGCTGCTATTTTAGTTTAATCTGTCTCTTAAATAGGTGTTAACCTGCTGTGGATATCAAGTATGCCTACTTTAAATAACGATTTAAAACGATATAAAATTCGATGAGATAAAAGAAAAACTTATGACAGATAGCTATCGTCACCGCCTTCCTTTAAATGCCTTAAGAGCATTTGAGGCTTCAGCGAGACATTTAAGTTTTACGCGAGCGGGGTTAGAGTTAAGTGTTACTCAGGCCGCAGTAAGCCAACAGGTGCGTTTACTTGAAGAGCAACTCGGAGTGGTATTATTTATTCGTTTGCCGAGAGGACTTGCGCTAACAGATGAAGGGTTAGCCTTACTCCCCGTTTTGAGTCGTTCTTTTGATCAAATAGAGTCTTTGTTGCAGCAATTTGAAGATGGTCATTACCATGAAGTGCTGAGTGTTTCGGTCGTGGGAACATTTGCTGTTGGTTGGCTATTGCCTCGATTAGCGGCCTTTGCTGATCTTTATCCGTATATTGATTTACGTATCATGACGCATAACAACGTGGTCAATTTAGCCGCAGAAGGCGTCGATTTTGCCATCCGTTTTGGTGAAGGCTTGTGGCCATTAGCTGAAAATACACCTTTGTTTTCGGCGGCTCATACGGTGCTGTGTTCTGAAAAAATTGCAAACAAACTCAGTCATCCCTTAGATCTTAAAGAGCATAATTTGATGCGTTCTTATCGTAAAGATGAGTGGGAAAAATGGCAGATTGCAGCCGATCTTGAACCATGGCGCGTCAAAGGGCCGATATTTGATTCATCAAGGTTAATGGTTGAAGCGGCATTATTGACTGACAGTATCGCTTTAGCACCTAGTTGCATGTTTGAACATGAGCTCAGTGCAGGAACATTAGTACAACCTTTTCAGACGAGTGTGACGCTTGGCGGGTACTGGTTGAGCCGTTTAAAATCACGTCCGGTGACCTCAGCCATGATGATTTTTCAAAACTGGCTACTGGCTGAGGTGAAATGATCGGCGAGCAAACGAATATCGTTAAGCCATTCTCACTTTGGAAAATAGAGGCTTTATTCGATCCCCAACTCTTTTAATTTACGCGTTAATGTATTACGGCCCCAACCGAGTAAACGTGCAGCTTCTTGCTTATGTCCTTTGGTGTATTTCAATGCACAATTCAGCATGGTGTGCTCCATTAACGGTGTGGTTTGTGCAAGTAAGTTTTCTTTACCATCGGCAAGTGCATCTCGAGTCCAGCGCTCAAGTAACTCAAACCATGGCACATTGCTAGGCATTGGTGAGGTCGTTGCATCTTCTTGATGACGATTATCTAATAAATCCTCTGGTAAATCTTGTGGGAGGATCTCTTGGCTGGCAGCCATGACAGTCAACCAACGGCAGACATTTTCTAACTGTCTAACATTACCAGACCAATAATAGTGTTGGAGAATATGCAGGCTATCTGGATGTAGTACCTTGCTATCAACCCCCAATTCTTTGGCGGTATTTTGTAAAAAGTAGTGGGCAAGGCGTGGAATATCTTCAGTTCTTTCTCTTAATGGCGGTAATTGGACTCGAATGACATTTAAGCGATGAAATAAATCTTCGCGGAATAAGCCTTCTTTTACCCGTTTTTCGAGATCTTGGTGAGTTGCTGCAATAATCCGTACATCGACTTTCACCGGTGTATAACCGCCAATACGATAAAATTGCCCTTCAGCGAGTACACGCAATAGCCGAGTTTGAATATCTAAAGGCATGTCACCAATTTCATCCAAGAACAACGAGCCGCCATTCGCTTGTTCGAAACGCCCTTGTCTGACTTGTGTTGCCCCAGTAAATGCCCCTTTTTCGTGGCCAAACAGTTCGGATTCAATCAAATCTTTGGGGATCGCAGCCATGTTAAGCGCAATAAAAGGCCCATTAGCACGTGGGCTGTGCTGGTGTAGGGCATGTGCAACGAGCTCTTTACCGGTACCTGACTCGCCATTAATAAGGACACTAATCGATGAACGAGAGAGTCGACCAATGATGCGATAAACATCCTGCATCGCGGGTGCTTCACCAATCATGGTGGAAGATACGCTGTCAGTCTTTAGTTTACTGTCTTTTTCTAGGTGATTTTGCTCTCGACTATGGCTTAACGCACGTTCAACTAAAGCAACGGTTTCATCGATATCAAAAGGTTTGGGTAAATAATCAAAAGCACCTGATTGATAAGCATTGACCGCTGCATCAAGATCAGAGTGTGCGGTCATAATAATAATAGGTAGCAGTGGGTGAGATTGTTTTAGCTGATTGAGTAACGCTAAACCATCGACACCCGGCATGCGAATGTCTGATAACAATACATCAGGTTGGCCATGTTCTAAGGCCTCAAGGACACTATCGGCACTATCAAAACAGGTACAGTGAAATGATGCGCTATTAAGTGCTCTTTCAAGCACCCAGCGGATAGAACTGTCATCATCAACAACCCAAATTTTTCCCTGTTGCATTGTCACCTCCTATTTTTTAATTGGCAGATAAATAGAAAACTCGGTATGACCGGGCCAACTGGTAAATTCAATTTTGCCTGAATGTTGATCAATTAAGCTGTGTACAATAGATAAACCGAGTCCAGTACCTCCCGCTCGGCCGCTGACCATCGGATAAAACAGCGTATCTTGGAGAGACAGTGGGATCCCCGGTCCATCATCTTCAATATCAATACGTGCAGCGAGTCGATAACGTTCACCTTGCAACATAACTTGAAAAGCAGTGCGTGTGCGTAGTGTGATGGTACCACCAGTATCTGCGAGTGCTTGTAAGGCATTACGAATAATATTTAGTAGAACTTGCTCTATTTGATCTGGATAGTATTCCAGATCAGGCAAACTAGGGTCGTAATCGCGGATCAAATTCACATTATCTGGTTTTTCTAATGAAACTAAACGAGCAATATTTTCAGCGCTATGATGAATACTTTGCTGTGTTTTTGGCCCGGGGTATTGTGGGCCGAGCAACCGATCAACCAAGGCTCTTAGCCTATCAGCTTGCTCGATGATGACTTGGGTATACTCATTAAGTTGGGGTTCAGGTAACGCTTTAGCAAGCAATTGAGCTGCACCTCTTAATCCACCCAATGGATTTTTAATTTCGTGGGCTAGACCGCGGATCAACTCTCTTGCTGCCAGTTGCTGAGCATTCTGTGCCTGCTCTTGGCTGAGGCGGCGTTGACTATCGAGTTGGGAAAGCTCCAGCAAAATAAATTGTGCTGAAAAAGGCTGCGCGCTTAACGACATTACATGGGAATGATTATTAAATACTAAGGTGACCTCATTATCTGTAAAGCTATGACCTTCCTTTAGGCTATTAATCATTAACTCATCATTTAATGAACAATAACTACAGAGTACAGGTAATGGAGTACCATATATTTTGCGTTGGCTTTGTGCGAGGATTTGCAGTGCAGCGTGATTGGCGTAATGGATCACTAGGTCATAATCAACGATTAAGACGCTGTTTAACAGTGAATCAAGGATGTACTCTGGTGCTGGCAAATGTTCGGTTTTCATGTAATTCTGCTCCTGCACTATTTTGGTGCATTATACTTGATTTACCCAACAAAGCTGCAATTTGAATCAGGATACGGTCAATTAAATGTTGCCTGCAAAAAATCGTGAGGGAGAAAAGGCCCCATCAAAGATGGGGCAAATGTTTCACGGCAACAAAGACTAACAGTGGAACGGCGTGTTACACACTGTAGTACATTTCAAATTCTAATGGGTGTGGCGTCATGCGGACACGTTGAATGTCGCCACGCAGCAACTCGATATAAGCATCAATAGCATCATTAGTGAAAACACCGCCACGGGTTAAGAACTCGCGGTTTTTATCCAATTCAGCTAATGCTTCTTCTAATGAGCCAGCCACAGTTGGAATTTCTTTTGCTTCTTCTGGTGGCAAGTCATACAGGTTTTTATCCATTGCATCGCCTGGGTGGATCTTGTTGATGATCCCATCAAGGCCAGCCATTAGCTGTGCTGCAAACGCTAAGTATGGGTTTGCTGCTGGATCTGGGAAGCGAACTTCGATACGACGTGCTTTGGTGCTTGCAACCACAGGGATACGGATTGATGCAGAGCGGTTACGCGCAGAATAAGCTAACATAACGGGTGCTTCATAACCCGGAACTAAACGCTTGTATGAATTAGTTGTAGGGTTCGTGAAGGCATTCAGTGCGCGAGCATGCTTGATGATCCCGCCAATATAGTACAGTGCCATTTCAGATAAACCGCCGTATTTGTCACCCGCAAACAGGTTGATACCATCTTTTGACAGCGACATATGGCAGTGCATACCTGAGCCGTTATCACCAACTAATGGTTTTGGCATAAAGGTTGCTGTTTTACCATAAGCGTGAGCGACGTTATGCACAACATACTTATAGATCTGGGTTTCATCCGCTTTTTTGGTCATCGTATTAAAGCGGCATGCCACTTCGTTTTGGCCTGCTGTGGCAACTTCATGGTGGTGAGCTTCAACGACCAAGCCCATTTCTTCCATCGTGGTACACATTGCAGAGCGTAGATCTTGTGAGGAATCGACGGGTGGTACTGGGAAATAACCGCCTTTAACACCCGGACGATGGCCTTTGTTGCCACCTTCATATTTAGTGCCAGTGTTCCAAGCTGCTTCGATATCATCGATTTGGTAGAAGCTATTATGCATGCTATTACCGAAGCGAATGTCATCAAAGATAAAGAATTCAGGCTCAGGACCAAACAGAACGGTATCCGCGATGCCACTTGAACGCAGAAAATCTTCAGCACGTTGAGAAATTGAACGTGGGTCGCGGTCATAGCCTTGCATGGTGCCCGGCTCAAGAATGTCACAGCGAATAATTAGTGTAGGATCAGCGAAGAACGGGTCAAGCATCGCTGTTGATGGATCTGGCATCAGTACCATGTCAGATTCGTTGATGCCTTTCCAGCCACCAATTGATGAACCATCAAACATTTTACCTTCTTCAAAGAAATCTTCGTTGACTTGGTGAGCAGGGATGGTGATATGTTGCTCTTTACCTTTTGTATCAGTAAAACGCAAATCGATAAATTTTACTTTGTGCTCTTCTATCAGCGATAAAACGTGTTCTGCGGACATCGTCGGCTCTCCTGGTCAGGTCGGGGTCTGCAAAATAACCACATATACTCGTCATACTTCAAGTTGCAGCGTTGTTGAGTTACGCTCATTCGCGCGCCAGTCACAGACTTATGTATGCTCCTAGCGACTCATTCACTTGTCGCCTAGCTGCACCTCGAATTATTTAGAGTATATAATGGTGTTACTTTGTGCAGTTATTTTTGGGCTTTTCAGCTTTAATTATTCAAGATGTAACTTTCTCACTAATAAGTATAAGCGAAAACCATGCCAACTTTTTAAAATCGCGGGAATACTGGGTATTACAAGGTTATGGCAAATGAGTCAGATAATAAATGGGGCTTGCTGCACCGATTTGGTGCGTTTTGTGGTTTTTGTTGCACTAATTTGGTGCGTAATCATGTAAAGGGAACATTTATAGTGCATATAAAACGTTTAATCACTTACTTAATAATCGCCTATTTTGAGTGAATGTATTTATTAAATAAGATGTAAGTATGTTAGTTATTCTAGGGTTGATTATTAAGCGATAATTAAATTGTTATTTTACTCATTAGGTAATCATTTTTATTTCTATAAAAATTATATTAAATATGATTCAACTATCATGCTTATTTTGTGTTTTTATTTTTAATAAATTTAGTCTGAATCTAGCGATATCCAATCCTAATGAATAAGCTTTACCATACCACTCTTTAGCTTTTTCGATATCTACAGGTACGCCAAGCCCTTTTTCATATAGGTAACCAATATTATACATAGCACCAGCATCATTTTTAGATGCGGATTTTAAATACCATTCCATCGCCTTTTTGTAATCAATATCTACGCCTAAACCGTGTTGATAGAGATAGGCTATGTTATTTTCCGATTTTGCATAACCATTTTTTGCTGCTTTTTGATACCATTCCATCGCCGCTTGGTAATCTTGTTGTACTCCATTTCCATAATCGTATAAAGCACCAATGTTATTTTGCGCTAATCCATTATTTCTTTCTGATGATATTAAGTACCAATTCATTGCTTCTTTATAGCTTTGTAGGACACCAAGTCCCTCTTCATAAAGAAAGCCTATATGGGCTTGAGCTTGGGCGTTGTCATTCTCTGAAGATAGTAAGTAATATTTTTTTGAGTTAGCGTAGTCTTTTTCTTCAAAATAGTAGTTTCCAATATATAATTGAAAACTTGAGAGAGAGGATTTTATTATTTTTATACTGGCATCTGTGTTAGAAGCATAAGATTGAGTACTCATCACTAACATCAACGATATCAAAAAAAGAGTTAAATTTTTTTTTATAGAAAACATAGGCTTTTCCGAATATATAATTTGATTTATCTTATATTTTTCAATTAAGATACTCAATCAAAAAATTGAAATATTGGTGAAGATATGAGTAATGTAATTTATCTTTCAATTGAAGGTGAAAAACAAGGTTTAATCTCAAAGGGATGTGGTACTATCGACTCTATAGGTAATCGATTTCAGCAGGGTAAAGAGGATAAAATTTTTGTTATTGAATACAATAGCTCAATCACGAGAGGGCAAAATTTATCACATCAGCCCATTGAATTTATTAAAGGTATCGATAAATCATCACCATTATTATTAGTGGCTATTTCCAATAATGAGGTTCTAAAATTAACCTTTGATTTTTATCGAACCTCACAATATGGAAAACTTGAAAAGTATTATACTATCATGTTGAATAAGGCATCTATTGTTGATTATTCAACTCGTTACCCTCATTGCATAAATAATAATGAATCTCAACCTGAAGAATCAATAATGGTTCAATATAGAGATATAACCTGTAGCCACCATACAGCCGGGACATCAGGTTATAGTATCACAAATTAACTCGTTGTTTTAATCAAGTGTTCAAAGGCTTTCAATAGCTCATAGCTATCATGTAAGCCTTTGCTTCCTATAATCCTTAAGATTGGACCTATCTCATTTTCAAAATAAAAATAAGTTAATGATAGCTTTTCTTTATCCAGCCGATTATAGAGCGTAGGGCTTAATATTTGTAGTCTTCTTGAGGCTCTATCTAACTTTTCTATTATTCCATAGCAACTAGAGGCTATTAAAAACACATCGATATATCCTTTTGAAAGAGGTTTGTTGACCTTTATGTTCTCTTTTCGCTTAAAAATATTAAAATTTAGAAAAGCTCTCCTAGCTATTAAGTAAACTAATACAGATATAATGGTTTTTTTTACAATAGAATTCTCTATTATTGATGGCGCTTCATTTATTATTTTATGGTATGCGTACTCATTAAATCGCTCTCTTCCCATTTCATTTATTGATGACTTTTCGTTCTTCAATAATAATCTATTTAAACTATCAATTTGATTTTGATCCAAATTTTCATAAATATATTCTGAGACGATACTAGCTGCAATTTCAATAACTTCAAATGGATTTTTAGCATAAAAAAGTAAATGTACTGCTTCGGCATCTCTATCAAAAATAGGATTATAGTTAGTTGTAAGGGCTAATTTACTATGCCACCATAAACTTGATAGTCTATTTAATCCGTGTGCCGTGTTTTTAATCAAATCGTTAATGCCACCTGTAGCTTGATTTTGTACAGATAATACCATTTGTTCAATGGTTTTATTTTTAACGTTTTCGTATCCTTTTCGTATAGAACGCGATAGAGCTCGTACTTCTAATTGAAATGGTCGTTCATATTCTTTTAATGGTTTGTTCTCAGGAGAACAATACCACCAAGCGCCATAGTTTTTAAAATTACATTCTGACATATAATGACCTAAGTATTACTTTAAATTGGGCGTGATAATTAATTTTCGATTATTTAAATATGAACTATTTAACGTGGATGTTTTTTTATTCATTAATAAAAGAACGTTAAGATAACGTACTAATATAATTATAACATTGTATAAACAAAAAATAATAAAAATATCTAGCCTAAAACGTATTGATTTAGTCATTTAATGATGTATTTGATAGTTTATCGCTCACCAAATAAAAAATCTTTTTATGTGACACCTGTAGGTTGAAATAATTGTTAATTAAATGTTAACTTTGGGGTGGCTATTTTTTGTTCGTTCGTAGGAGCCTCGTTGATAAAAATAGCAAAGCTACAGTAAATGTAATTATATCATTAAATTACAATCATAGGTCGTATAGGAGAAAACTTAAAACGGCTAAATTTAATTCACTTAAAGAGAACATATAATGCTAAATGGCATCTATCAGCACATTAAATCGAAATTGTTCTTATTCTTAGGACTGATGCTTGCTTGTCTATATGCAGTTCCTGCTGTTTCGGATAATTTAAAGGCAGGGCAGTTATTAACTAGCCGCTTATTAGATTCAGGCACTCGCTATGAGAACGCAGAAAAAGAATATCTTATTTCTTATCTTTCCACATCACCAAATAATAAGCTTGTTACCGTTTTTGGCCGCATTGCGATACCGAAAGGCGCCGCACCTGAAAAGGGTTATCCTGTTCTGAGCTGGGGAAATGGGACAACAGGTGTCGCCCCACAGTGCTCGCCTTCGCTAGATAATAACCCTGATAGAGATGCTTATTTGAATACAGCGTTGGCACATGGCTATGCTGTACTGCGTACTGATTATGCTAGGTGGGGGGCTGATGGTCCGCGTTTAGAGCTGAATGGGCAAAGCAATGCGAATAATATTGCAGACATCGTTTCTGCGGCTCATCAACTTCCTGAAAATTTGGCAAATGAATGGGTGGCAGTTGGACATAGTTTAGGGGGTGGTGCTGTATTGTGGACTGCAAGTTTACCACCAAATGAAAAATACCCGCTAAAAGGTGCTGTAGCGCTTGCACCAGTCGGGCCTGGAGTACTCAAATTTATTGAATCAGTTGCAGAGGGCTCTGCGCCTAAAGAAGCACAATTCTTTATTGCTATCACTGTGCTTGGTGCGAAGGCGACAGACCCATCAATAGATATTAATAAGCTTGCAGATAACTCGATATTGCCTCAGTTTGATGCGGCGCAACACATGTGTGTAGGGGAGTTGGCTGCATTAAAACCATTGCCTCAGGGTAAATACTTAAAAGAGGGTGCGGATTTGGATAAGGTTAAACGGTTTTTATTAGCACAAGATCCATCCTCCATAAAATTAAATGTGCCGGTTTTACTCATCCAAGGCTCAGAAGATAAAACAACAGTCACACCAGAAACAACGAAACAAATGATGCAGGCACTGTGCAACAGCGGCAATAACGTATTATATAAAGAATATGCAGGGCAGACTCATCGCTCGGTGATTGATGCTTCGAAGAAGAACACATTTGATTTTATACAAAAAATTAGCTCACCTGAGTTAATGAATGAAACTGTAAAAGAGAATGGGTTATTGGGCTGCGAAGCCTCTAAGCTATAAATAGAAATGACCAGCCTTGTATTGCTATATGGTAGATACAAGGCTGATAGTCAGGGTAATAATATAGCTATTCAACATCATGGTCGGTGAGCAGAGTATTGACTTGCTCTATCTGTTGTACAGCATCATTAATGATCTGGGCTATTTGGCGAGTTTGTGTTTCATTTAGCTGTTTGAGTACCATTTTATGGCGTAATAGTGCTTTGAAACGATGAACCGCCATTTCTATATCCTCAGCTAAATTGCCGCCGTGTTGCATATCACGTGCTTTTGCGAGTTTACGAAAAATTGTTGCTTCCGTTTCTTGGTTAAGCTGTAAGTGCTCAGCACCTTCAGCGGTGATCTTAAAGCTTTTACGATTACGCTCTACGATTTCTGATTCAAGAAAACCTTGTTCTTCAAGTAACGTGAGAGTAGGGTAAATGACACCAGGGCTTGGGACATAAAGACCACTAGAAGCTTCTTGAATATCTTTAATGATTTCGTAACCATAGCTTGGTTTTTTAGCAACCAACGAAAGTACCATAATGTGTAAATCACCGTGATCGAATAAACGGCGTAGTCCACGACCTTTACGGCGACCTTCACCATGCCCACGACCTTCGCCGTGACAGTGACGACCTTTACCATGCCCACGACCTTCGCCGTGACAGTGACGACCTTCACCGTGTCCACGACCTTCGCCGTGACAATGACGACCTTCATCATGTCCATGACCTTCGCCATGACAACATTGGTGACCATGTCCGTCTTCATGGCGTGAATGATAAACATGACGGCAAGAATGAATTCGCATATAATTCTCCTTATTTAGATATATCGAATTGATTTATGATAAATATAATCCGATATATCTAATTGGTCAATTTAGATATATCTAAATGTCCCAAAAGGGTCGAAAAATAAACTTTCAAAAACAAAGTCTATTTTTTATTCTTTTTTTTAGCTGATAAGCATGACGATATAGCGTATTATGCTGTTACTTTGTGATTTATCAGTACTGATACCAGTTATTTTCTGCTATATTCCGCGTTTGTTACGCAACTGAATGTTTTTTAGTTAAAAACTTTTTATACAGTGATGAGTTTCACATTTATTCCACTTGTGCGGAAAAACGTGTAAAATAACAGCAAATTAACGTAGAAAGTATGCTTCCTAATAAACATAGGCTTAATAAAGCATATTCCTTTCCTGTCAATTAAACGGTAAAAATCCTTGTCAATTCAAAACTTAAGAAATATCGCCATCATCGCTCACGTTGACCATGGCAAGACAACACTGGTTGGTAAATTATTGCAGCAATCGGGCACGTTCGGTGAACGTGAAACTGTCGATGAGCGTGTTATGGACTCCAATGACTTGGAGAAAGAGCGTGGTATTACCATCCTTGCTAAAAACACCGCTATCCAATGGAATGGTTATCACATCAATATCGTAGACACCCCAGGCCACGCCGATTTCGGTGGTGAGGTTGAGCGCGTTATGTCTATGGTTGACTGTGTTTTACTGGTGGTTGATGCGATGGACGGCCCAATGCCGCAAACTCGCTTCGTAACGCAAAAAGCGTTTGACCACGGTCTGCGTCCAATTGTTGTTATTAACAAAGTTGACCGCCCTGGTGCGCGCCCTGATTGGGTTGTTGACCAAGTATTCGACTTATTCGTTAACTTAGGTGCGACGGATGAGCAACTTGATTTCCCTATCGTTTATGCCTCTGCATTAAACGGTATTGCGGGTCTTGATCACACTGATATGGCAGAAGACATGACTCCACTATACGAAGCTATTGTGGAACACGTTGAGCCGCCAAAAGTCGATCTGGAAGGTCCTTTCCAGATGCAAGTTTCCCAATTAGATTACAATAGCTACTTAGGTGTTATTGGTATTGGTCGTATTAAACGTGGTGTTGTGAAACCTAACCAACAAGTCACTGTGATTGATAGCGAAGGTAAAACTCGCAACGGTAAAATTGGTAAAGTTCTGACTCACTTAGGTTTAGAGCGTATCGATTCTCAACAAGCAGAAGCTGGCGACATTGTTGCTCTAACTGGTTTGGGTGAACTGAATATTTCTGACACTATTTGTAACGTTGGTAATGTTGAAGCACTGCCTGCGTTAGCGGTTGATGAACCAACAGTTAGCATGTTCTATTGTGTTAACACCTCACCATTCTGTGGCCGTGAAGGTAAATACGTGACTTCTCGTCAGATCCTTGACCGCCTGAACAAAGAACTGGTTCATAACGTAGCGTTACGTGTTGAAGAAACTCAAGATCCTGATGCATTCCGTGTTTCTGGTCGTGGTGAGCTACACTTATCTGTTCTGATCGAAAATATGCGTCGTGAAGGTTTTGAGTTGGCAGTGTCTCGTCCTAAAGTTATTTACCGTGAGGTTGATGGACGTAAACAAGAGCCATTTGAGCAAGTCACCTTAGACGTTGAAGAGCAGCACCAAGGCGACGTTATGAAAGCATTGGGTGAGCGTAAAGGTGATCTGCGTGACATGATGCCAGATGGTAAAGGCCGCGTACGTCTTGACTATATCATCCCTAGCCGTGGTTTGATTGGCTTCCGTACTGAATTTATGACAATGACTTCAGGTACAGGTCTACTGTATTCAACATTCAGCCACTATGACGATGTTCGCCCAGGTGAAATTGGTGGCCGTCAAAACGGTGTGTTGATTTCAAACGGTCAAGGTAAAGCAGTTGCTTACGCTCTGTACAGCCTGCAAGATCGCGGTAAATTGTTCTTAGGCCATGGTGCTGAAGTGTATGAAGGCCAAATCATTGGTATTCACTCACGTTCCAATGACCTGACAGTTAACTGCTTAACAGGTAAAAAACTGACTAACATGCGTGCATCAGGTACTGATGAAGCAACCACTTTGTCACCACCAATCAAAATGACTCTGGAACAAGCACTTGAGTTTATTGATGATGATGAATTAGTGGAAGTTACACCACAGTCAATTCGTCTGCGTAAGCGTCACTTGACAGAGAACGATCGCCGTCGTGCAAATCGTTCAAAAGAAGACTAATTATTATTAGTTTTTATTAACAAAGCGCCCTAATTGGGCGCTTTCAAACTATTGGCAAACATATCATGTTTGGCGGCTTACTCTAGGCTACTGCCATTACTGGCAATTACCTGCTTATACCAATGAAATGATTTTTTGGGTGTACGTTTCCGAGAACCATTTCCTTTATCATCTAAGTCAACGTAGATAAAACCGTAGCGCTTACTCATTTCACCAGTAGATGCCGAAACGAGATCAATACAGCCCCATGAAATATATCCAATTATAGGAATGCCATCTTCAATCGACTCTGCTATCTCTTTAATATGCGCACGTAAATAATTAATGCGATAATCATCGTCAACTACACCCTGATCATTCATCAAGTCTCTTGCTCCAAGTCCATTTTCTACTAGAAACAGCGGTTTTTGATAGCGGTCATATAGGGTGTTCATGGTAATACGCAGACCCAGTGGGTCTATGTTCCAGCCCCATTCGCTAGTAGAAATGTATGGATTTGGAAGTGATTCAACCAGATTAGCTTTACTCAAATTATTTTTATTCATCTCTGCTGAAGCGCATCGTGAAGCATAGTAGCTGAAAGAAACGAAATCTACGGTGTTTTTAAGGATCTCATCGTCGCCTGGCTCGGTAATAATTTCGATATTTTTCTCTCGGAACATTCTTTTTGCATAGGATGGATAAGCACCTCGTGCTTGAACATCAATGAAAAAAAGATTTTCACGATCTTTTTCCAGTGCAGCCCAAACGTCCTCGGGTTTACAGCTATATGGATAGAAATTACCACCCGCTAGCATGCAACCAACCTGATTTTCTGGGTTTATTTCATGAGCGATTTTAGTGACCAATGCGCTAGCGATCAGCTCATGGTGTGCAGCTTGGTATATCACCTGCTCTTTATTTTCCCCTTCTTTGAATACTAGCCCTGCGCCAGAGAATGGGCTATGCAGCACGATATTGATTTCATTGAAGGTTAACCAATACTTTACTAAGCCGTTAAATTCCTTGATGCAAGTACGAGCGTAATGACAAAAAAACTCCACCATTTTACGGTTGTACCAAGAACCATATTCACGAACCAAATGCATTGGTACATCGAAATGACATAAAGTCACCAATGGTTCAATGTTGTATTTTTTACATTCAGTAAACAGGTCATGATAAAATTTGAGTCCCTGTTTATTTGGTGTTTTTTCATCACCCTTCGGAAATATACGGCTCCATGCAATTGAGGTCCTAAATACGGTAAACCCCATTTCAGCGAGTAGAGCAATATCTTCTTTATAATGATGATAAAAATCAATTGCTTGATGACTAGGATAATATTCATCATCATACACTTGGAACCGCGTATCTAAACCTAATTTTACATTAAGACGTTTTTCACCATATGGGATCACATCCACGGTACTCAGCCCTTTACCCTCTTCCAGATAAGCTCCTTCAGCCTGATTAGCCGCTATTGCACCTCCCCACAGAAAGCCTTTTGGAAATACTGTCTTTGTCATATCTACCTCAGCTGATTAATACTATTTCGCTAGATTAATTTGTGTTGCGGATCCTGCTGTATTGCTCTGTTCGTTATGTTCTTCTTCGATAGGAATATCTTTGAAACCAAGAATAAGCGTAATGACAAATGAGAGCACAATGGCGAGGATCATGACGGCAACAACCCAAACAATGCTGATTGGGTTGAGCGGGTCGAAAAATTGGACGCTAGTAAATAAGCCAGGTGAAGCCATTGAATGGCTAGCTAATCCGCCGATAGCAGCGACTGCACCACAGATAAATCCACTTATAAGCGATGCGATTAAAGAGCGTTTAAGCCGTATTGCTACACCGTATAATGCGGGCTCAGAGATACCTGCCACAATTGCTGACGCGGCGGCAGCGAGTGCTGTTTGACGTAGCGCTGGGTTTTTTGTGCGTAAAGCCACTGCAAGAGAGCATCCACCCAGAGAGAGGTTGGCTCCAATCTCTGACGGCATAACAATGCCTTCTTTCCCCGTCTCTGCGATGGTTTGAATAATTGTAGGGGTAAATACGCGGTGCATACCTGTCATCACTAAGAGTGGCCATATAGCGCCCATGATGGCAATCGCTAGCCAGCCCAAATACCCGTGTATGGTATATATCAACCAAGAAATGGCACTACCAATCCAAATCCCTATTGGTCCGATTAGCAGGATCGCTATTGGAGCCGCAACAAGTATGATCAACATCGGTTTTAAGAAGTTTTTTGTCACCGCTGGTGTAATACGGTCGATCCCTCTTTCAATATAGGAAAGTAGCCATGTCATTACCATTACAGGAATAACCGTATAGGTATACTTCATTGGCGTGAGATGTATTCCCATAAAGTCAACGGGTTGCCCCTGAGCGGCCTTTTCCATTAGGCTGATAAAGGAGGGATGGACTAAAATCCCAGCAATAGCAATTGCTAACGACATGTTGGTATTGAATTTTTTTGCCGCGGAAGCAGCCACCATTACAGGCAAGAAGAAAAATGCACCATCACCAATTAAATTAAGGATAATCAGTGTAGAAGACGTCTTGTCTAACCAACCCGCCATTTCAAGTGTCATCGCGAGTAGTTTAACCATTGAACCGCCAATTATTGCTGGAATCAGTGGTGACATAATGCCGATTAAGGCATCTAAAATTCCGGCAAAAACGCTTTTCAAGGTTATTTTATTTTTTCTGGTCGATACGGCTGCTGATTTAACATTTTCATCTAAATGCTTTAATACATCTGCATAGGTCTTAGCAACCGTATTTCCGATTATGACTTGGCATTGTCGCTCACTTTTTACTACACCAAGCACACCAGAGATCAGTTTTAACTTTGCGGTATCAACCACATTATCTTCGAGCAGTACGAAACGTAAACGAGTCATACAGTGAGTTACCGCTACCACATTTTTAGATCCCCCTAATGCCTCAAGGATCTGTAGGGATATATCTACATTATTATTTTTCATGAGTAAGGTGCTCTTATTATGATTTGTATTTTTTAGGTAACCGGTTCCACAAATAATGTTTTTATAATTTAAATATGGCAATGGAAATTTTTCATTTATTTCCAATTTGTGATTTGTGTTAAAAAATGGAGCTCGTTTCGTCAGTTGGATAAAAATGTGTAGAATAGTTAAAAGTGCAGAGGCCATAGGAAGTATTTGTTTATGTCAACAATGCAGGAAGTAGCGAAAAAAGCAGGTGTGTCGAAAGCCACTGTTTCACGGGTACTGACAGGGAAAGGTTATGTAAGCGAAGCGACTAAGATTTTGGTTTATCAAGCGATTGAAGAAATTGGTTATCGACCAAATCTAATCGCGCGTAATCTAGCAACCAGTAAGTCCGGCTATATTGGCCTTGTTGTGACAAATACGTTATATAGAGGCAATTACTTCAGTGAGTTGTTATCACAAACCGCACTGCAACTCGAAGCCAGTGGGCGTCAAATCATTCTTGTTGATGGTAAACATAGCACTCGTGAGGAACATGAAGCCGTTCAATTTTTGCTCGATTTATGTTGTGACGCAGTGATCATCTATCCACGTTTTTTGAGTGTGGATGAAATGGATTTGCTTATTGAACAGTATAAACAACCCATTATTGTGATGAATCGTAAGTTGCGTAAACACCAAAGCCATTGCGTTTGTTGTGACCACAAAGGTTCTAGTTACACAGCGACTCGCTACTTAATTGATCGTGGACATCATGACATTGCTTTTATTTGTGGTGCTCTTGACTCTCCTACAGCAATAGAACGATTGTCCGGTTACAAAGAAGCTCTGGAACATGCAGGGCTTCCGATACAAGATGATTTGATTGTATCCGGTAAATGGACATCTGCTAGTGGTGCTGCTGCCATTGAAAAACTGCTCGCGACTGAATGTAAATTTAGTGCGGTACTGGCGAGTAATGACGATATGGCTATTGGTGCTATGAAGCAGTTAAATCAGTCAGGTTTAAGTGTTCCACAGGATGTTTCTATCATTGGCTTTGATAATATCCCGCCTTCCGCATTTTTGAATCCAGCACTATCCAGTGTTAAAGAGCCCGTTAGCGAGATGATCCATGATGTAGTAAACCGTTTGATAGCAATGTTGGACGGAGGCTATTTTTCCAACGATAATCTCTACACCTCTGAATTGATCATTCGAGATTCAGTGGTTAATGGTCCTCATTTTTTAGTAAAATAAGTAGGTTAGAGAAAATAGATAGTCAAATATCAGTTCGCGTTTCATCGTGTAAATTATTATTGAAAAGCTACCTTGCTCCACGTTTGAATGAGTATAACGACATGACCATACGTTATCTCCTGTTGGGGCGTATCAGGCTAGGTTCTTGGGTTTTATATTGCTGTGATTGGCAGCGCTAACATAGTGATTAATAAAAAAACACACATAATCTGTAATTAGTGCTGTTCAGCTGTATGAATAATGATTAAAGTGAATTTAGTTAACAACTAAGAGGAAACGGTATGCTGTATATTTTCGATATGGGTAATGTGATTATTGATATCGACTTTAATCGTGTTTTTGATAAATGGTCAGAGTTGAGCGGTACGCCATCTGAAGAAATCAAATCACGGTTTACTTTTGGGAATGTCTTCCAACAACATGAGTGTGGCAAGATCTCAGATATCGAATTTGCCGAGCTACTTTGTGAAGAGCTGAATATTACACTCAGTTTTGAAGAGTTTGCTGAAGGTTGGCACGCGATCTTTATGGCAGTAAGACCTGAAGTCATCGATATTATGGCGCGCCTGCGTGAGCAAGGGCATCGAGTGGTGGTGCTATCTAATACCAATCGTCTGCACCTTGATTACTGGCCTGAACACTATCCTGAAATTGCAGCTTCCTCTGATTTTCTCTATCTCTCTCAAGATTTGGGTATGCGTAAACCCGATCCGGAAATTTATAAATATGTTTTGGAATCTGAAGAGTTTGATGCTGCTGACGCCATATTCTTTGATGACGTTGAAGCCAATATTCAAGCCGCAGAGGCATTAGGCATTAAAGGTATTCATGTTGTTAACAAAGACACTGTACCTGAATACTTCCGTACTTATGACTTCAATGCTGAAGTCGAATAATTGAGCCATATCACCGTGGAGCAGCAGCCTATACTCTACATAATTCAAGGTGTAGTTAGGTGACAAGTCAATGAGTCACCCGGCGCATAGATAACTGTGTGACGGGTGTGAGTGAGCGTAGTCACCATACCTCAGCGTAAAGCGCTGCAACTTGAAGGATGGCGAATATAAGAAGTTACTCCATTTTTTGACAGAGTTACCATGATTGCATTAATACAGAGAGTCACTCACGCAGCGGTGGTTGTTGATGAGCAAGTGGTTGGTCAAATCAATTCTGGGTTATTAGTTCTACTTGGTGTTGAAAAAGACGACGACGAACAAAAAGCGAAACGGTTGTGTGAAAAAGTACTTGGTTATCGAATTTTTAGTGACGAACAGGGAAAAATGAACCTGAATGTTCAACAGGCAGGTGGCAGTTTACTCGTTGTTTCCCAATTTACATTGGCGGCAGATACCAAAAAAGGGATGAGACCCAGCTTTTCTGGGGGGGCAGAGCCTACACGAGCAGACCAACTATATCAATACTTTGTAGAGCAAAGCCGTCAACAAGGTGTTATCACTGAAACCGGACAATTTGCCGCAGATATGCAAGTCAGTCTAACCAATGACGGGCCAGTGACTTTCTGGTTGCAAGTCTAATTTGATTACTAAAGGGGGAGACGATGTACCATCTGCGCGCACCTAAAGACGATGCTGAATTTGACGCTTACTACCAGTTTCGCTGGGAGATGTTACGTAAACCCTTTAATCAGCCCCTTGGTTCCGAAAAAGACGGTTATGACTTAACAGCGCACCATCAGATGGTGGTTGATGATAAAAATCGCATCTTAGCTATAGGTCGTTTATACATCAATGCAGATAATGAGGGAGCTATTCGTTTCTTAGCTGTTAATCCTGTCATGCAAGGAAAAGGGCTGGGAAAGCTAATTTTAATGGCTTTGGAGTCCATCGCACGCCAAGAAAGTGTTAAACGAATTGTCTCAAGCGTTCGTGAAGAAGCGGTTCCCTTCTTTAAGAAAATTGGCTTTGAAAGCCGCGGCCTGATTGCGGGTGAATTGAAAACACCTGTGCGTCATTATTTAATGATCAAACCTATCGAAACACTCGATCAAATCCTTCATCGCCCTGATTGGTGTGGTGAGCTACAACAAGCTTGGTACAAATATATCCCATTGAGCGAAAAAATGGGGGTGCGGGTTGAACAATACACAGGGCAAAAATTTATTACCACGATGCCTGAAGCGGGTAATAAAAATCCCCATGAAACGATTTTCGCAGGTAGCCAATTCTCTCTTGCTACCCTAACGGGCTGGGGATTGATTTGGCTATTGATGCAGGAGCATCAATTGGGTGGTGATATTGTTTTAGTGGATGCAAATGTCCGTTATAGCAAGCCTGTTAGTGGCAGACCAACAGCTGTCGCTGATATGTCACATATGAGCGGTGATCTTGATCGCCTTGCCAGAGGGAGTAAGGCTAGGGTTAAGCTTGAAGTGATGGTCAGCGGAGCAAACAATGAGGTTGGTGCTGTTTTTAGTGGCGTATACATGGTATTACCCGTTGAAAAACGAATGAAAGCAAGCTAATTGGAAAGTATTTTCGGCGGCAATCATTCGGGATTATGAGATAAACGAGGAAAATCAATTCATTGATTTTCGGCTGATAACACGGAGTGGGGAAAAACCGATTTTATTACGCTTCGTTAGCAACCTCAGTAGGCCAGTGATTACACTGGCCTACTGTTTTTTACTGAGTGATCAGCGCAGGTAGCTGTTCACTTGTGGGTAACTGATACGTTGGTGATGTTTCGGGTATAGGCTGCGATTCTACTGGCGGTGCATCACTTTCCACTGACGATGTGACGACTCCGTTAACCACTGTTCGGTACATTTGCTTCCCTTGTAGTGGTGTTGCGACTAATTCACCGTTAAGGCTTTTCTCTACCGATGGGGCGAATAGATCACCTTGCAGTGTGGTATCAAAATCGCCAATGACAAGTGGTGGGAAACCCTGCCAGCCCCACTGATTCAACGCAGAGAGAGAGATATTAGTACCAGATGCACGTAGTAAGAAAGGGGTTTTCTGAGGCGATTGCTTCACTAATAGCCCCAGTTTAACAATTCCGCTATCTGTACTGGCCGTTAATGAAGCGGCAGCAGAAGATTGACCACTTTGACGTAAATCCATATAAGGCCGACGTACCATAACTTGATTGATGGTACCGCTGTCTGCATTAAATGAGGCTTTACCGCTCCAAACCCCCCATTGTTTTTGTTTAATGAGACTGACGTTTTCGATATTGCCGCTAAGTGCAGTAAATTCAAATGGGAAACTGGCATCAATATTCATTAATAAAGATTGAGACAAGGCGAATTGTTTGATCGTTAAGCCTGATAGCCATTGTGGTGATGGTTGACTGAAAAAGTTTAGCCATGTTTCAGGTAAGGTATACAAAATACCAGCAAGTTTTCCTTCATTGATAGTTAATGTTCTATCATTACGCTGCCAGATAGCGTTCAGGCTAAATACACCTTTGTAGTAATAACCTGAGAGCTTTTCTATATTTAGGTTATCGCCTTGGATATTGATATCACCAATCAGCGTATCAAGCTGCTGATCATTAATGACTAATTGATTAAGGCTAAAATTGATATGGCTTTCTGGTGTGCTCCAGCTGCCTCTAACCCAATCAAGGTGGTCTATTTCAGCGTTAAGGCCAGAAACTGCCCAATCTTTACCTTGCAGATCAACATTGGTGAGTGCGACTTTTTTGAGTGAAATCGCCTGATCGCTATCAATCGCATCGCCTAATGAGGCAAAAGGAATGCTATTTTGCCAACCCACTTTGTCCATGACTAACGAATCAACCGTGATAGAACCATCGGCTAATTTTTTCCCTGAGCCTTTGATGTAACCATTATTCAAATAACCACTTGCATCAGTAAACTCGGTGAGATTTTCTTGTAGTTTACCCGTGATTGCGACATTTTTTAGGGGTAACTCATTGATGTTTAATTGTTTGGTTGTAAAACGGAAATCGCCATGACCAAATGGATAATTGGTGCTTGGAGCCCATGGAGTGATGCCGCCTGTAAATCCAGACACTTGGATTTTGTTAGTCCCTTGGCTTAATTGAATACTGCTATTTTCAAACTGTAATATATTGGCACTTAAAGGAATTGGGGTAGGAGACTCTGAGGTTGCGGCAATTAAATTACCTTGTGTGATCACTAAGCGGCGAATTGCAGTACCACTAAACAGGTTACGCCAATTGATTTCGACAACGACTTGTTTTGCATCTAATGCGAGATCTTGATTGCGTGAAGTGAGTTTGACATCTTGAAAAATGAATTCACCAGCGTTGGAAAATTCATGACCCATGATCCCAACATCAATATCATAATGGGTGAATTTACTTAAAAATTGGCTGGCGTAGGATGCGCCCCAGCGTGTCTGCAACCCTGCGTAAGTGATAATAATCACGAGTAATAATAGCAGTATAAGTGCAGTGATGAACTTGGTTAACCACCTCATAGTTTATCTGCCTCTCCATTTCCATATATCAGTTTCAAGGTAGAGTACAGAATAACCGCCAGTGTATGTGTATACAACTCTGGCGGTGAACAAGAGGTTATTTTTCGTGAGGAAAAATTAAATTCAGTACAATTGCGGTTAAACCACCCGCTGCAATACCAGAAGAAAACAGTGTTTTCAGCCAATCAGGTGCAAATTGCAAAATTAAAGGTTGTTGTGAAACCCCCATACCAACAGCAAGTGATAGTGCAATTATCATAATCGCTCGGCGATTTAATGGCTCGCGTGAGACAATGCGTACACCAGATGCGGCAATAGTACCAAACATAACAATTGTTGCTCCACCGAGCACAGGTTCAGGAATTTGTTGGACAAAACCTGCTACCGCAGGGAATAAGCCAAGTAAAACTAACATCAATGCAACGATGTAGCCTACGTAACGACTTGCGACTCCTGTAAGCTGAATAACGCCGTTGTTTTGTCCAAAACAAGAATTTGGGAAAGTGTTAAACACAGCGGAAACCATTGAATTCAGCCCATTGGCCAATACGCCGCCTTTAATGCGTTTCATGTAGATTGGACCACGCACAGGCTGCTCTGAAACATCAGAGGTCGCTGTGATATCACCAATGGTTTCTAAAGAAGTGACCATAAAAATTAGCATCAACGGTATCAGCAAATTCCAGTCAAAGGACAAACCATAATAGAAAGGTTCAGGGATTGTCACCATTGATTGCTCTGCATCGCTTGGTTGTGAGGTCGGTAACATATCCATCCACCAAGCGGCAAGGTAACCAACCGCCATTGCAATGACTAACGAAGCAACGCGTAAGTAAGGATTTTTTTGGCGATTAAGTAAGATAATAACGGCTAATACAATACCGGCTAAGATCAAATAATCAGGGGAGCCGAAAGTATTGTCAGCGATTGCGCTATGACCACCGCCAATAGAGGTTAATCCTACTTGGATAAGTGAGAGTCCAATGATCATGACAACGACCCCTGAAACCAATGGGGTGATCACTCGGCGTGCTAAATGTAAAAAGCGAGAGAGAACCACTTCAGTCAGCGCTGCAACCAGTAAGGTACCAAATAGTGCAGCCATCATGGAGGGAATATCTGCGCCACCTTGTTTGAGTGCAACACCGCCCATAATTAAAGGTGCAACAAAGTTGAAACTGGTGCCTTGTATTGACAACAGACCCGAACCAATAGGCCCCCAAGCGCGAATTTGGATCAAAGAAGCAATACCAGAAGCAAACAGTGACATGCTAATAATGCGTTGAGTGTCGTGAGCTGGCAGCCCTAATGATTGGCAAATCAACATAGCAGGGGTGATCACGGCGACAAACATGGCAAGAAGGTGCTGACCTGCTGCAAACAAGGCTTGGGGTAGCGGTGGTCTATCTTCTAAACGATAAATGAGCTCACTTTTTGCCGTTACGTCAACGGCGGATTTTTCGGATGCTTCGGGGTTCATTTTTTAGTTCTCTACCAACAAAAAAAGTATTGTAAAGCGAGTAATTTAAAAAGCAATCGTTTGCGTGAAAAATATTTATCCATATATAGATAAGTAACTTCACATTTTTATATGTTTTAACTTGTGTTTATCTCCGATTTTTTTTCTAATTCGGGTACCTGCTTTTGGCGTTTTAAGGATGAAATTAACGTCTAATTGGTTTTAAATAAATTTGAATAATATTAACAACAGACGAGGTACGTAAATGTATCATCTCGATGTCTACGGTACGCTGGTGGCGGCTACGCTTGTGCTATTGCTCGGACGTAAACTTGTAAAATCAGTTCCTTTCCTCGAAAAATATACTATCCCAGAGCCTGTTGCAGGCGGATTATTAGTGGCTTTTAGTTTACTGGTGATCAAACAAGTATTTGATTGGAGCCTGTCATTTGACTTGTCATTACAAGAGCCAATGATGTTGGCATTCTTTGCGACAATTGGTTTAAACGCAAACTTAGCCAGTTTAAAAGCTGGTGGTAAGGCACTGTTTATCTTTATTTTTGTGGTTGTAGGATTACTGCTAGTACAAAATACTGTCGGTATCGCCTTAGCCAAATTATTGGGCCTTGACCCTCTGATGGGCCTTCTTGCTGGTTCTATCACCTTATCGGGTGGGCACGGTACGGGTGCAGCTTGGGGTAAAATATTTACAGACAGCTACGGTTTTCAAAGTGCAACAGAAGTTGCCATGGCGTGTGCAACGTTTGGATTGGTCCTCGGTGGCTTAATCGGTGGTCCTGTTGCACGTTTTCTTATTCGTAACATCCCAACACCGGGTACAGCGAATGATGATAAAGATGTACCAACAGCATTTGAGAAACCACAATCAGGTCGTATGATCACATCAATGGTATTGATTGAAACCATTGCTATGATTGCAATTTGTTTGATGGCGGGTAGCTACATTGAATCACTATTATCTGGTACCGCGTATGCACTGCCTAAATTTGTCTGTGTGCTGTTTGTCGGTGTGATCTTAAGTAACAGCCTATCTTTAGCTGGTTTCTACCGCGTGTTTGACCGTGCGGTTTCTGTTTTAGGTAACGTCAGTCTGTCACTATTTCTTGCGATGGCACTGATGAGCTTGAAGCTTTGGGAGTTAGCTTCCTTAGCTATCCCAATGCTGATCATTTTAGTCGTTCAAGCTTGTGTTATGGCGGGTTATGCGATTTTTGTCACTTTCCGAGTCATGGGTAAAAACTATGATGCGGCGATATTAGCGGCAGGGCATTGTGGCTTCGGTTTAGGTGCAACACCAACCGCGATTGCAAACATGCAGGCTGTGACAGATAGATTTGGTCCATCACATCTTGCATTCTTAGTTGTCCCAATGGTTGGCGCATTCTTTATTGATATCGTCAATGCGATTGTGATTAAGCTGTACTTAATGTTACCTGTATTCCCTTCAGTGGTTAGTTAACTAATTATAAATCATATAAATAGCAGGTATTGCCGTGAATATAGTTCACGGCAATTTTCGTTTATAGGAAGTATTATTAAGCGGTTAGCGTGATCGGTATAACAAGTTCAGCTGATTGAGTGCTGAAACTAGCTCATCTTCATAACGATGGAGTGACTCGGGATAGTCGGTATCACTATCGGAAGGTGAGAAATTAACGTCAGATAGTTTAATTTCTAAGTTAGTTTCCGTAATACGCATATGAATACCTTGCAAAACTTGTTGCAATTGCTCTGCGGCTTTTCCTCCACCTCGATTTGCATAACTAACCATTAAGGCGGGTTTGTTGTTCCACTCTTTATACAAATGATCTATCGCATTTTTTAATGCCGCTGGGTATCCCCAATTATATTGTGGAAAAACAAAAATATAAGCATCAGCCTCAGAAATTTTGTTGCTCCAAGCAATTGTATGTTCTTGGGTATATATTCCTTCAGCAGGAAGATAGGGTTCATCATCCATCGGTAAATGCCAATCTTTAAGATCAACGATTTCTGTAGGGAATTTTTTTTCAGTAATATCCTTAACCCAGCGCGCTATCTGAGGGCCTATTCGGGTTTGCCGGACACTACCAATTAAGATTTGTATCTTCATGTTCCACTATCTCTTTTGGTTGTGTACTTTAATTTTTACCAAAAACACTAAGGTATTTATAGAACGATAATTAAATTAAGCTTGGCTATATTGCTCGCGTTCAGGTAGCCATCTTTCAATCAGCAATTTAGCATTTTCGGGGTAGTGCTGCTGAATATGGCGTGCGACACGTTGCACTTCTGGCAACATGTGTTGATCTCGCAGCAAATCCGCCACTTTAAATTCGGCGTTGCCTGTCTGGCGAGTACCTAATAACTCTCCCGGTCCTCTGATTTCCAGATCTTTTTGAGCAATCACGAAACCATCGTTGCTGTCACGTAACACCTGCAAACGTTGTTTGGCGGTATGTGTTAATGGTGTTTTATAAAGGAGTACACAGTGAGAAGCGATGGCGCCTCGGCCTACGCGCCCTCTTAATTGGTGTAATTGAGCAAGCCCTAGTCGTTCAGGGTTATCAATGATCATTAAGCTTGCATTAGGTACATCAACACCAACTTCGATAACGGTAGTTGCGACCAGTAGCTGAATTTCATTATTTTTAAACGCGGCCATAATGCTTTGTTTTTCAGCTGGCTTCATTCGGCCGTGTACCAACCCAACGTTTAATTCAGGAAGTGCGAGAGCCAGTTCTTCACTGGTTACTTGTGCTGCTTGTGCTTCAAGTACCTCTGAATCATCAATTAAAGTACATACCCAATAAGCTTGCCTGCCTTCATCAATACAAGCCTGCCTAACTCGCTCAATAATATCGTTACGCCGTGTATCAGGGATAGCAACGGTCGTGACAGGGGTTCTGCCCGGTGGTAATTCATCAATAACTGAAGTATCCATATCAGCATAGGCTGTCATCGCCAGTGTGCGTGGAATGGGGGTTGCTGTCATGATTAATTGATGTGGATGAAACCCTTGCAACTCACCTTTTTCACGTAAGGCAAGGCGTTGATGTACACCAAAACGATGTTGCTCATCAATAATAACTAGCCCCAATGCTTGAAAAACGACATGTTCTTGAAAAAGGGCATGGGTACCGATAACCATATTCACTTCACCGCTAGCGATAGCATCCTGTTGTTGTTGACGTGCCTTGCCTTTTTGCTTGCCAACCAACCAGCCAACTTTGATCCCTAATGGCTCAAACCACTGTTTGAAATTATTTGCATGCTGTTCAGCTAAAATCTCAGTGGGTGCCATTAAGGCCACTTGTTTACCATTTTCAATCGCAGATAACGCAGCGAGGGCAGCGACAAGCGTTTTACCTGAGCCAACATCACCTTGAATTAAACGCATCATCGGTACATCTTTCGCGAGATCTTGCTCTATCTCAGCAACCACTCGAGTTTGCGCATTGGTCGGAGAAAAAGGCAGTTGCGATAAAAATTGCGGTTTTAATTGTGCGGTTGTAGGCATAGGCTGAGCATACAATCGTTGATTACCAGCACGAATGGCTAACATACTTAAGTGATGAGCAAGGAGCTCTTCTAATATCAAACGCTTTTGGGCTGGATGTTGGCCTTTTTCTAATTCACTTAAAGCGACATTAGCTGGTGGTGTATGTAATAGGCGGATTGCATCAGGAAGGCTAATTAAGCCTCGACTAAGTTCTTCGGGGAGTAACTCTTTTAGTTGTCCGCTTTCTAGCAGCACTAAAGCTTGCTCAATCAACTTTCTGAGTGTTGCCTGCCTTACCCCATCAGTGGTGGGATAAACAGGGGTTAGGTGCTCTTGTAGCGCGATATTCGTCGTATCTTGGGATACTTTGTATTCGGGGTGAATGATTTCTGGTCCTGAATTACCACGGCGAACCTCACCATAAGCGATAACATGACGACCTTCAGCAAGGCTATTTTTCATTGCTGCCGAAAAATTGAAAAAACGTAGGGTTAAATTACCGGTTCCATCGCTAATTAAGCAGGTCAGCATACGTTTACGACCAAACACGACTTTCGTTTGTAGTACTTCCCCGACAATGGTTGCGGTGGTACCCGGTAGTAGATCACGAATTTGGTAGAGGCGAGTATGATCTTCGTAACGTAAAGGGAGATGTAACAGTAAATCTTGAACAGTATTGAGGCCAATTTTACTTAATTTTTCTGATTGGCTGGCACCTACACCATGTAAAGTGGTCAGTGAAATTGTATCAAGCAGCCCGCTATTCATTGGCTCTCCTTTAACCTATTTTCGTCATACGTCAAGTTGCTGCGTCTTTCATATGGTAACTGTATACATTCGTTATTCATCACCGTGTTTCTATACTACTGGGGATCTTCGATGCTGATTTTGACAACTAAAAAGGTCAACAGCCCAGCGACTGGCTCTCTTGTGGTTTAGCAATATCTCAAATTATTTAGAATACAATGATTTCTTTCTCATTTTTTCGGTTAGTTGCATTTGTGCCCACCAAGACTCTTCAGCTTCGATTTGTCCTTGGTGATTAATATAAGGTCGAGGCAGACCTTTGCGCCTAGCAACTTCTGCAAGAACAGGGTAACCGCCTTCAAATAACCATTCTTGTTGCTCTTGAGCAGAAAGTAAACTGTCTTCCCTATCATACATACCGGCTAATTGACGTTGGCGTTGTGCCTCATAGAGGATCAGTGCTGATGCGACAGAGACATTGAGTGATTGCACCATGCCAACCATCGGTATGATGATGTGCTGATCTGCGAGCTCAAGGGCTTTAGTCGAGATGCCTTTTTTTTCTTGCCCCATCATAATACAGGTTGGTTGTGTATAATCAATTTCACGAAAATCGACAGCATGCTCTGATAGATTCGTAACCAGAACTTGCATTCCTTGTGATTTTATCTGTGAAATGGCGTCTTCTGTCGAGACATGAGGGATCACTTTTACCCAACTGTTGCTGCCAGCAGCAGAAGAGACAGAAAGTTTAACTTGTTGGTCGGGCCAAATAGCATGAATTTGATGGATCCCAACAGCATCCGCGCTGCGCACGATAGCTGAAACATTATGGGGTTTATGGATTTCTTCGAGACAAAGAGTGAGATCTGGTTGCCGCATCGCCATCATTTGGCAAATGCGGCGATAGCGGCGTTCATTCATAGTTAATTACAGGTATCTTTAATTACGGTTTCGACTAACACGCAATACGTCAGGCATGATACGGATTTTCCGCATCACATTCGCTAATTGAACGCGGTTTTTAGTTGTTAAACGGATAAAGGCACAATAAACACGACCATCTTTCTCTTCGGTATTCATACTTTGAATGCTAGAGTTTGCATCATTGATGGCTGCGGTTAAATTTGCCAGAGCACCTTGGTGGTTAATCATATCGACTTTGATTTCAGCGATAAAATCAGTATTGGTGTCTGTATCCCATTCTACAGCCATAAATTTATCTGGCTCTTTTTGGTAGCCTCGAATATTACGGCAAGATTCATGGTGGATCACTAACCCTTTACCTGGGCTGATATGAGCAATAATAGGGTCACCAGGGATAGGGCGGCAACACTTGGCAAAAGTGATCAGAACGCCATCAGCGCCTTTGATTGACAGCTTATTACGAGCGGTAACTGCTGGCTCGTCTTCTGGCGTGACTTGTGGGTTGCTTTGCAAGTTACGCGCAACCACGACACTCATCGCATTACCTAAACCTATTTCTGCGAGTAAGTCATCAATTGAATTCAGTTTCATGCGTGCCAATTCAAGGTCAATATTCGCTTGCGGCACATCACTGAGTTTATTGCCTGTACCCAGTGCATGATTTAATAAACGGCGACCTAAATTAATAGAGTCTTCTCGTTTAAGATTTTTTAACAGTTGACGAATTTTTGCACGTGCTTTTGAGCTGACCACAAAGTTTAGCCAAGCAGCATTTGGCCTTGCACCTGGAGCCGTAATTATTTCAACGGTTTGGCCACTAGTGAGCGATTGAGACAGCGGATAAGGTTGGCGATCAACCCGTGCCCCAACACAAGCATGGCCAATATCAGTATGGACGGCATAAGCGAAATCTACGGGTGTCGCACCTGTTGGTAGCTCAACAATTCGGCCTTCTGGTGTGAATACATAGATTTCGTCAGGGAATAAATCAGATTTTACGCTTTCGATAAATTCAAAAGAGCTGCCAGCACTCTGTTGCAATTCAAGTAGGCTTTGCATCCAACGTTGTGCACGAACTTGCGCTGTTGTGCCTTGTTCGCCTTGCTCTTTATATGCCCAGTGCGCAGCGACCCCCATTTCAGCCATTTGATCCATATCTTCAGTACGAATTTGTACCTCGACAGGGACACCATGTGGACCAATCAATGAGGTATGCAATGATTGATAGCCGTTAGCTTTAGGGATGGCAATATAATCTTTGATACGGCCAGGACGTGGCTTGTATAGATTGTGCATCTGCCCTAACACACGGTAGCAGGTATCCACATCCTTCACGATCACCCTGAAGGCATAGATATCCATAATTGAATGGAAACGCTGCTCTTTAAGATGCATTTTGCGATAAATAGAGTAAAGGTGTTTTTCGCGTCCACTGACTCGACAGGGGACACCCGCCTCGGTGAGGCGTCCGTCGATTTCAGAAAGGATTTTTTGGATCATTTCTTTACGGTTACCACGAGCGGCTTTAACCACTTCTTTGATAACACGATAACGGTTTGGATATAGCGCCTCAAAACCGAGCTCTTCAAGCTCTGTTTTGATGTGGTGGATACCTAAACGATGCGCTAGAGGACTGTAAATTTCTAAGGTTTCTCTTGCAATACGTCGACGCTTATCTGGCCTTAAGGAGCCAAGCGTTCGCATATTATGAGTGCGGTCTGCCAATTTTATCAAAATGACGCGAATGTCTTTAACCATCGCCATGATCATTTTGCGGAAGTTTTCTGCTTGAGCTTCTTTTTTGTCGCGAAAGTTGAGTTTATCTAGTTTAGAGACACCTTCAACGAGGCCCGCAACAGTGGTGCCAAATAGCTCTTCTATGTCCTGAAATGTCGCTGGAGTATCTTCAATCACATCATGAAGTAGCGCCGCCATAAGTGTTTCATGATCCAAGCGCATTTGAGCAAGGATGCAAGCTACAGCAACTGGATGAGTAATATATGGCTCACCACTCGAACGGGTTTGTCCTTCGTGGGCATCCCGTGCAACAACATAGGCTTTTTTCAGTAATTCAATCTGTTCCTTAGGAAGATACTTCTGAATTACTTGATTTAGGCTCTCAAACAGATACAAGGCAGACCCACCTTAGTAATTAGCGACGACCTTCAGCGATAGCAGAAACTGCTTGCATTTCAGCCGCTTCTTGCTCTTGCTGTTCTTGACGTTCACGTACATCCAGTATGTGACCGTTGATTAAACCTTCTTCTATTTCGCGTAGAGCGATAACAGTGAATTTATCGTTTTCTTCAGGAACTAAAGGATCTTTACCACCTGCTTGTAACTGACGAGCTCTGCGAGCCGCGACCAGTACGAGGTCAAAGCGGTTACCAATTTTTTCTACTGCGTCTTGAACAGTTACGCGTGCCATAAGTGTGCTACTCCAAAAGAAATAAAAAAATGACCTGATATGATACTGAAACTATTCTCAGTCTGCCAGCAATTTGCTGATTAAAGCATCATGTCGTTGAATTTGACGGGCTAATCTTAGACGCTCGGTACGAATGATTGCCTGCAAATCGCTTAATGCGGTGGTGAAATCATCATTGACAATCAGATAGTCATACTCATTGTAATGTTCGATTTCACCAACGGCTTGCGACATACGCTTTTCAATAACTTCATCACTATCTTGGCCACGACCGCGTAGACGCCGATAAAGCTCATCTTTTGATGGTGGTAGTATAAAAATACTACGTGCTTCAGGCATTGCTGTACGGATCTGTTGTGCGCCTTGCCAATCGATATCAAGAAAAACATCGACTCCGCTTTTGAGCACTTCTTCAATAATAGGTCGTGAAGTTCCATAGTAATTACCGAAAACGCAGGCATGTTCTAAGAACTCATTTTTCTCGACCATGGCTAAAAAGTCAGCTTCAGAAACAAAGAAATAATGTTCACCATGTACTTCACCAGGGCGTGCGGGTCTTGTTGTATGAGAAACAGAGACTTGAGTGTCATACAACGGTTGTGTTTTCAGCAACGCCTGAATGAGGCTGGATTTACCTGCGCCGCTTGGTGCAGAAACAATATATAAAGTGCCTTGTATCATGATGATTTCTTGAATGCTCGAGAGTTAAATATAAATGAAGGTGATTAACCCCACATAGTATACACGGACTTAGACCAACATACAGCGTTCTCAATAGTTATCATTCAAGTACCATTTATTTGCCATCTTTTAACTTACACTAAATGTGAGTCATTCTACTCAGAGAAAACTTTGTCATGTTATGGCGTACTTATTATTACTTTGTTGTCCTTGAATTATCTAGAGTATATAGCGCAATTAATTTAATAAATAGATGATTTGCGAAGCTGTACCAGAAAATATTTATTGTTTTTCACAAAATACATTCCTTTTGCGAAGTGTTTTGCATAACAGGTGAAAATACCGACAAGTTTTGACATATCGCTTCACGATTGATGCATATTGCGATGGTTAAAACTCGATGGGGGCTATTATGTGAAAAGGATTTTTGTTCTAGGAAAACAGTGTCTACTTATATTTTGGGTATTTGGGGTCGGTATTTTTTACAGTCGTTATTCATCCGCAAGTCATTGCTCAATAATGAATCAAACAGCAATAGAGACAGAAAGCCAAAGGTTAGGCTTGCAACTACAACATTGGAACCGTTTATATCGCTTATCGGGCAGTAGTCCTATTAACGATGAAACTTATGATCAACTTTTCAATACTTGGCAACATTGGCAAGCATGCCAAAACCTACCGACTGAATTGCCATTATTAAATTTATCAACGGAACAGCGAGTTACTAAGCACCCTGTTGCACATACAGGCTTGAAAAAACTCAATGAAACGGAGATTGAGCATTGGCTGGATACAAGAACAAATGTCTGGCTACAACCTAAATTAGATGGTGTCGCAGTTTCATTGGTCTATAAGCAAGGGAAACTCGTGTCGATGATCAGCCGTGGTAATGGTATTGAAGGGTTGGAGTGGAGGGATAAAGCTGACTTTATTCCCTCATTACCTAAAGAAATATTGACATCACGACCTCTGTTAATATTTCAAGGGGAGCTGTTTTGGCGACTAGAAAACCATATCCAACAATCAAAAGGTGGGGTTAATGCACGCAATCAAATTGCAGGTTGGTTAATGCGTAAAACGGTGCCTGAAATGCCTGAAAACAATATCGGTGTATTTATTTGGGCATGGCCTAATGGACCCAAAAATGGCAAACAACAATGGGAGCAGCTAGCTAATTTAGGATTCACATTAAGCCAACAACATAGCCACAAAATAGAAAATATGGATCAAGTGAGGGCTTGGCAGCAGCATTATTATCAGCAATCGATGCCCTTTGCGACAGATGGTATTGTGTTGAAATCATTTCCCACACCACAAATGGATGCATGGCAAGCCAATAGTAATAGTTGGGCAGTTGCTTGGAAGCATCCGCACAAGAGCAGGCTATCCACCGTTATTGAGCTTAGCTTCCATGTGGGTAGAACTGGGCGGGTAAGTGTTGTTGCGGAAATTGAGCCAATTGAATTAGATAGTAAAGTAGTACATCGAGTGAGTTTAGGGCCGTTAAGTGCTTGGCATAAAAAAGATGTAGTCGCTGGAGATACGATACAAGTAGGGCTGGCAGGGCATGGGATCCCTAAACTAGAATCGGTTATTTGGCGCCCTCAGCAGCGCAAAGTACTGGATACCTCTTTGTTTAGCCAATTTCATTTTTTCAGCTGTTTTACTGCGAAGCCTCACTGTTATCAGCAATTTGTTGCTCGTTTGAATTGGCTAGGTAAGCAACTAAAAATAAAAGGAATTAGTGAGGGAACATGGCGTGAATGGGTTGAGAATCATCAACTGACAAGTTTGACAACATGGTTATCAACAAATTGGCAAGATAATCTACCTAATTCCAAGAAAGTGGCAAAATTGATAGTACAGTTTCGAAATGCTTATAAACAGCCATTAAAAAACTGGTTAAAAGGCTTAGGGATCCCTCTAAACGATAAATATTTGTCTTTTTTTTCAGAGTTAAGTCAGCTCAACGATGCTGTCTTTATAAATAGTTTAGGGTTAAGTCTGGAGTCGAAGAAGAAGCTAGAAAGGTGGCTGTTAATACCTGAGATACAGGAAGCATTACTTGTTATTGATGATCTAAAAGTAAAGCCACCTACTTGAGGGCACTAAGGTGGCTTATAAGAGATTTAGTCTTGGCTTTCGTAGTTAAAAATGGGGAGCCCTAAACGATAGCGTATTGCTAGAAGTCGAGCGCTTAAACCAGCAACAAGGGTGATGATAACGACGATATCTTGTGGCAATGGCGTATATAAAAGCCCAATGTATAACCATGCAGCGGCAAAAGAGACACCTGCATAAACTTCTTTTTGGAATACAAGAGGGATGGTATTACAGAGCATATCGCGTAGTACGCCACCGAATACGCCAGTAATGACGGCTGCGATCGCTGCGATGACTGGGCTATAATTCATATCAAGGGCGATTTGAGCGCCAAGAATTGAAAATACAATTAAGCCAATAGCATCTAAAATGAGGAATAGACGGCGTAAATGCTTCATCATAGGTGCAATCCAGATAGTCACGATGGCAGCACCAGCAACAGTGAGAATATATTCGGGGTTTTTTATCCAGCCTAATGGATAATGACCGAGCAAGACATCGCGAACAGAACCACCACCAATGGCTGTTGCTGATGCAATAATGATGACACCAAAGACGTCCATTTTACGTCGGCCAGCAGCGAGAGCCCCAGTCATGGCTTCTGCGGTAATACCTATTATATAGAGAACACTTAATAACATAATGATTCTATTCGACACTAAAGTGATTGCTAAAGGGTAATATTACTTATAGAAATTCTCGACTGAGATTTTCTAGTGCCTTGCAAAATGGATTAGTTAAAGTAATCCGATAGCTATATTAACGGATGTCAAAGGATAACATATTGAACGGTAAACTTCCCTACAAAGAAACGCAAATTACTCATGATAAACGCAGTCATCAGCTTACTAATATTAATGTTTGGACTCCGGATAGCCAATGGCTAGCGTATGACGTGCGCCCTAGTGGTAGTTCATTTACTGGGCTAACAATAGAAAAAGTTCATGTGAATAGTCAGAAGCAGCAGGAAATTTATCGAGCAAAACATGGTGCACATGTTGGTGTCGTCACTGTTAGTGCTGAAAATCCCCCTCGCTATGCTTTTATTCATGGTCCTGAATTCCCTGATGAACAATGGCAATATGATTTTCATCATCGAAAAGGGGTCTATGTTAGTGATGATAATTTAGGTAAAGCGCATCCAATTGATGCGATGTGCATTACGCCCCCTTATATCGCCGGAGCATTGCGTGGTGGCACGCATGTTCATGTTTTCAGTCCTGATGGTCAGTGGTTAAGTTTTACTTACAATGATCACGTTATGCATGAAAAAGATGCTCATTTAGATCAGCGTAATGTTGCGATAGCGGCTCCTGTACAGCCAGTTAATGTGGAGCCTAAAAAGCACCCACGTGAATATAGTGGTGAATATTTTTGTTGTGTGATCACCCACACGGTACTTAAACCTCGGCAAGGTAGTGATGACATCAGTCGTGCTTATGAAGAAGGATGGATTGGTCAAAAAGGATATTTAAAGAGTGATGGAAGCTGGAAAAGGAGAGCGATTGCATTTATTGGCGATACTCATTCATTAGACGGAGAAATTGTTCCTGAGGTATTTATTGTTGATCTTCCTGATGATCAAAAAGACTTAACGCAGCAAGGCGAGTTTCCTCTACAAGGAACAACATCACAAATGCCGTATCCACCAAAAGGTGTGCAGCAGAAACGATTGACTTTTACTCATGATCGCCGATATCCAGGCTTAGCAAAGCAGCCTAGACACTGGTTACGTTCTTCCCCTGATGGGCGTTTTATTGCCTGCTTGATGAAAGATGATGACGGTATTGTGCAATTATGGCTGGTAGCCACCTCGACAGGTGAGCTTACTCAAATCACCTATAGTACTACGCCTATCCAGTCAGCTTTTAGTTGGAATAGTCAAGGAACTCATATTAGTTTTATCTGTGATAACAGTGTGATGTGTTGTGATATTTCTTCAGGTGAACTGCGTAGGTTAACTGAACGTAGTGAAATTGCTCCTGTTGCTGATGCTGTTGTTTTCTCACCGGATGACCGTTTAATTGCTTATATGCGGGATGATAATGAGGGGTTTAGGCAAATTTATATCGTTGGTTCAGGGGTGAACACTGATTAGTTGTATTTTAGTAGGATAAATGTAGCCAATATAAAATATGATGAGTGCAAAACGAATTATCTACTTTTTAATTATTATTTAATAGCTTTAATTTGATAATTTTTTAGTACTCGTGTCAAAAAGAATAAATTAAAAATTGGCTACTCTTTATTTGAATAAATCAGTTTACGTTACTTTCAGAATTAATTTGGCTATGGTTTGATTTTGCATTGGCTTGTTTATCCAGTGCTTCTATTCGTTTCTTTGGCGAGTCTTCTTCTGGATTACGGTCTGCTTTAACATAATCAAGCGGTATGAGTAGTGTATCCATTACAGCAGTAAACGGTAAATCAATGGCCAATAAAGGGCGCATGACCCAACCCGTGTTTTCATCTTTAATCATTTCAAGACTATTTTTTGAGCCTGGGTAGTAGCCATCACTGGGGCCTGCGTGGCTCATAATACTAGAGCAGCCTGTGAGCAGCAGCGGGGTGAAACACACTAGTATTCTTGTAATCAATAAAACAGCCATAATTCATTTACCTATGTCATCGTCTATTATACTCGTTATACTTCAAGTGGCAGTGTTGTGAACTGCATTCATTAGCACTAGTCCCATAGACTCTATACTCCTAGCGTTTCACTCACTTGTCCCCTACGCGCATTTTGAATTATTTAGAGCATATTGTTTCATGTGGCAATAATAGCTCAAAATGCAAAATTCACAATCCACAGCATAATATGAATCATTGGTTTTGTATTAGAAATATCGATAAATATTTAAACTAAATATTTTTATTTGTAAAAGACGTTAATTAGTATCAGTGAATGTTTAATTTGTATGTACATAATCAATTTATACGCATATATGGCGTTTTAATTTGCTTTGAACTGTGTGCTATTGCACATATTACTTTGTTTTTATTTGGCACAATCGATTCAGTTACATGTTTTTATCTTGAACGTAATACTTTGTTAGTGACTTTTCGTCAAAAGGATAGCGGTTTATGAGTGAATTAGCTCTTACTGTGAGTTTGTTGGCGTTGGCTGCTGCACTGGGTTTATGGATTGGTAATTGGAAAATCCGCAACGTTGGCCTTGGTATTGGTGGCGTGCTATTTGGTGGGATAATTGTTGGCCATTTTGCCCAAAGTTATGGGTTACAGTTAAACGGACACATGCTGCACTTCATTCAGGAGTTTGGTCTGATCTTGTTTGTTTATACCATTGGTATTCAAGTTGGGCCTGGGTTCTTTTCATCATTGCGCGTATCCGGTTTGAAACTGAATGGTTTTGCCTTATTAGTCGTTGTGCTTGGGGCCATTGTCACTGCAATCATCTATAAATCCGCCAATATTCCGTTGCCAATCATCTTAGGGATCTTCTCTGGGGCCGTGACTAACACGCCTTCATTAGGGGCAGGGCAGCAAATCTTAACGGATTTAGGTTCCGACCCTACATTAGTTGGGCAAATGGGGATGGGTTATGCGATGGCTTATCCCATGGGGATCTGCGGTATTTTGTTGGTGATGTGGTTAATCCGCATTATTTTTAGAATCGCTGTTGATAAAGAAGCCTCTGCATTTAATAGCCAAAGTATTCATCAACGAGAAACATTGCAAACCATGAATATTGCGGTACGTAATACCAACCTTGATGGTCTTATGATGCAGGACATACCTTTGCTTGGTAGTGATGAGATAGTTTGCTCAAGGTTGAAAAGGGGCGAAATGCTAATGGTTCCTCAACCGACAACTGAAATTCAATTGGGAGATTTACTTCATGTTGTAGGGCAAAAGGATGATCTCAATAAAGTTCGCCTGATATTAGGTGAAGAAGTGGATGCATCATTATCAACATCGGGTTCTACATTACATTCGGTACGGGTTGTTGTGACCAACGACGCGGTGCTAAGTAAACGTCTACGTGATCTTAACCTGAAGCAAAAATACGATGTTGTGGTGACTCGCCTTAACCGTGCGGGTATTGAACTTGTTGCTAATAATAATTCGACTCTGCAATTCGGCGATATTCTCAATATTGTTGGGAGGCCTGAATCAATAGAAGCGGTTAGCGCATTGTTGGGGAATGCGAAACAAAAACTGCAACAAGTACAAATGTTACCTGTTTTTATTGGTATTGGTCTGGGGGTTGTTTTAGGTTCTATACCCATTTTTATACCCGGTTTTCCTGCGGCCTTAAAACTAGGTTTGGCTGGTGGACCTTTAGTGATTGCACTGATTTTAGGTCGTATCGGTACGATAGGGCGGCTATATTGGTTTATGCCACCAAGTGCTAATCTCGCCTTAAGAGAACTTGGAATAGTGATGTTTCTTGCCGTTGTTGGATTGAATTCCGGCGGAGGTTTTATTGATACCTTAATTAAAGGTGATGGTTTGACTTGGATTGGTTACGGGTTGCTGATTACATTCGTGCCACTATTCATTACTGGTCTTGTGGCACGCATTTTTGGCAAAATGAATTATCTCAGTTTATGTGGAGTGTTGGCGGGATCAATGACGGATCCACCTGCATTGGCATTTGCTAATAATATTCACCCAACCAGTGGCGCTCCGGCACTTTCATATGCGACAGTTTATCCTTTAGCCATGTTTCTGCGTATTATCTCACCACAATTATTGGCTATTTTGTTTTGGGCACTGTAATGGGGCGGCAACGAAAAAATATATATACTCGTTATACTTCAAGTTGCAGGGGTGTTGACTACACTCAGCGAGTCGAGTCATAGAGTTTATCTATGCTCCCTGTCTATCTTCGCTTGTCGCCTACCTGCATCGTCGAATTATTTAGAGTATATTCGTTCAAATAGCAGTAAAAAAGATGCTTATTCCATCAATGGATAGATACGAAAAGTGATTTAATGAAGATGAATGATATTCGTAATGTAATTCTTAATTACGGAGTTCTCGCTAATTTTTTGCCCTTTTAATTAAAAAGGGCTTTTTTTTATCTAAAATAAAACGCTAGTGTTCTGGGGCGTGGTAGATTTTAGGATCATAAACAGTAAAAAGACGGTGTGATTTAACCCACCGTCACTTGATATTGATATATCAGCTATCAGCACTCAACAGTTTGGTAAGCTAGCTCTAATTCTTCTGCGAGGATTGCGATACCTTTCTCTATTTTTTCAGGCTCAGGTACATAATTCATACGCATACATTGGTGAGCATGCGGCCAATTTTCTTCAATACCGGGGAAGAAATAATGACCCGGAACCATTAATACACCGCGTTTTTTCAAACGTTGGTAAAGTTCTAAACTGGTAATTGGCAAATCTTTAAACCATAACCACAAGAAAATAGCGCCTTCAGGTTTATGGATCAGGCATTTATCTTCTGGGATATAACGGCGAATGATGTTAATAACCTCTTCCACGCGTTGTTTATAAAAAGGGCCAATAACATTTTGGGATAAAGAGATCAGTTCATCGCGTTGCAGCATTTCTAATGCTAATGCAGGGCCAATCCCGCCGGGAGCTAGGCTAATAATGCCATTCATATTACTCACTGCTTCAATGATTTCTTCGTTAGCAATGATGATCCCACAACGAGTGCCGGGTAAGCCAAGCTTCGATAAGCTCATGCAAAGAATGACATTATCATTCCAAAATGGGGTAGCTTCACTGAAGATAATGCCTGGAAAAGGTACACCGTAAGCATTATCAATCAATAATGGGATGTTGTGCTGTTTGGCTAATTGATCAAGGTGTACAACTTCCTCATCAGTGATCACATTCCCAGTGGGATTAGTTGGACGTGAAACACAAATAACCCCAATATCTTTAGTGACCTCTAACGTATTGAAGTCAACCCGATATTTAAATTGACCATTTGGTAGATATTCAATTTGAGGTTTGTTTGCCACAAATAAATCATCATCCAAGCCTGAGTCCGCATACCCAACGTATTCAGGGGCGAGAGGGAATAGGACTTTACGGGTGATACCATCTTCAAAACGACCAGCAAGCAAGTTAAATAGGTAGAAAAACGCACTTTGGCTGCCGTTAGATAGCGCAATATTTTTTGCACTGATATTCCAGCCTAGTTTCGCTTTTAGGGTTGCCGCTAGCGCTTTCAACATGGCATCTTTGCCTTGTGGCCCATCGTAGTTGCACAACGTATCTGTTAACTTACCGTTTGCACTCATTTCAGCTAATAGCTTTTGGAAATACTCATCCATTTCAGGGATATGAGCAGGGTTACCACCGCCAAGCATAATTGCTCCCGGGGTTCTGAGGCCATCATTCAAGTCTTTCATCAATGTTGAGATACCTGAATTTTGAGCGAACTTATTACCGAATTTAGAAAATATCATCTCATTTATTCACATATTGTTAAGTAAGTTGTTAATAGAATTTAAAACATACTCCGCCAAACCGCAGAGTTCAACCGCTAGAACTGATTGATGCTTGACACTAAATTCTAAATAACTATTAACATTCAGTTTAATCTCTTTGTCAATTAATCATAAGCTAGTGAATATTACTTTTGGTTCGCGAAGTGATGCTAATTCGTTCTAATTTATTTATATTGGCAGCAACCCATTAAATGGTCATTTATCATGCCAGTAGCTTGCATAAAGGCGTAGCAAGTAATGGAGCCTACAAATTTGAACCCTCGCTTTTTAAGGGCTTTTGACAGTGTTTTTGATAATTCAGTTTCAGCGGGAACTTGGGAAGAAGATCGCCATTGATTCACAATGGGTTGGTTATTAACAAACTGCCAAATAAAGCTGGAAAATTCCTCTCCATTTTCTGCCATTTGCAGGTAGGCTTTGGCGTTGGCAATGATCGCGTTAATTTTGGCTCGATTGCGGATAATGCGTGGATCTTGCATTAAGCGTTCAACATCACCTTCTGTCATTAATGCCACTTTTTTTGGATCAAATTGATGGAAGAGTTCACGATAGTTTTGGCGTTTTTTTAAAATGGTGTACCAAGACAACCCTGCTTGCTGACCTTCAAGGCAAATCATTTCAAATAACTGTTGGTTATCTTTAGTCGGTTTACCCCATTCATTATCATGATAGGCAATATATTCAGGGTCTTGATTAACCCATTGACAGCGAATTGGTGGTGAATTCATGTGGTATCCATCTTGTGGGTATTGAGAGAACTATTTACCTATTTATACTGTATAAGTATCCAGTTTAAAAGTGATGAAAACAAATTTTTTTAATTTATAGGGTAAATAGACACCGATTCAGTGCTGTATATCTGACGGTCAAAGGGTATACTGACGTACTTTCTTTTAAATCATATGCATCGCGTGCGGATCTAACATGCAAAAGTTTGATACCAAAACCTTCCAAGGTCTCATCCTGACATTACAGGATTACTGGGCGCGCCAAGGCTGTACCATTGTTCAACCACTGGACATGGAAGTTGGCGCAGGAACCTCTCACCCTATGACGTGCTTGCGTGCGTTAGGGCCTGAACCTATTGCTGCGGCTTATGTTCAACCTTCACGTCGCCCAACGGATGGCCGTTACGGGGAAAACCCAAATCGCCTTCAACATTATTATCAGTTCCAAGTGATCATTAAACCATCACCTGACAATATTCAAGAGCTTTACTTGGGCTCATTGAAGGAGCTGGGTATTGACCCAACGGTTCATGACATCCGTTTTGTTGAAGATAACTGGGAAAACCCAACATTAGGTGCTTGGGGACTTGGCTGGGAAGTTTGGCTAAACGGTATGGAAGTCACTCAGTTTACCTATTTCCAACAAGTTGGTGGATTAGAGTGCAAACCTGTAACAGGCGAAATCACCTATGGTCTTGAGCGTCTTGCTATGTATATTCAAGGCGTTGATAGTGTTTATGATCTCGTTTGGTGTGATGGCCCTCTAGGTAAAACAACCTATGGTGATATTTATCATCAAAATGAAGTTGAGCAGTCAACTTATAACTTTGAATATGCCAACGTAGATTTCCTCTTCAAATGTTTTGAAGAGTATGAAAAAGAAGCACAGTACTTATTATCTCTCGAAAAACCACTGCCGCTTCCTGCGTATGAGCGTATTTTAAAAGCCGCTCATACTTTTAACTTGTTGGATGCTCGCAAGGCCATTTCTGTCACTGAACGCCAACGTTATATTTTACGTATCCGTACCCTGACGAAAGGGGTCGCTGAAGCTTATTATGCTTCTCGCGAAGCGCTCGGATTCCCAATGTGTCATAAGAATTAAGAGGCTGTCATGACTCAACAGACTTTCCTAGTGGAAATCGGCACAGAAGAGTTACCGCCGAAGGCTCTTCGTTCGTTAGCTGAATCATTTGCGGCAAACTTTACCGCTGAACTTGATAGCGCAGATATTGCGTATGGTGAAGTGAGTTGGTTTGCGGCACCTCGCCGTTTAGCATTAAAAGTAGCTTCACTGGCGGATGCATCACCTGATCGTGAAGTCGAAAAACGCGGCCCTGCAATTTCAGCCGCATTTGGTGCCGATGGTCAACCGACTAAAGCGGCAGAAGGCTGGGCTCGTGGTTGTGGCATTACGGTTGATCAAGCAGAACGTTTGACGACAGATAAAGGCGAATGGCTGCTGTATCGTGCCCAAGTTAAAGGTGTCGCAGTCGGTGAATTATTGGTTGATATGGTCAGCCGCTCACTGGCTAAACTGCCCATTCCAAAATTAATGCGTTGGGGCGATAAAGAGACTCATTTTGTTCGTCCTGTACATACCGTAACATTGTTGTTAGGCAGTGATGTGGTAGAAGGTGAGGTTCTTGGCATTAAGAGTGGACGTACCATTCGTGGACACCGTTTTATGGGTGAGGCGGAGTTCACTATTGATAATGCAGACCAATATCCTGCGATCCTGCGTGAACGTGGTAAAGTGATTGCTGACTACGAAGAACGTAAAGCGACGATTAAAGCGGATGCAGAAAAAGCAGCACTTGCGCTTGGTGGTAAGGCAGATTTAACCAATAGTTTGCTGGAAGAAGTCGCTTCATTGGTTGAATGGCCGGTTGTTTTAACGGCTAAATTTGAAGATAAGTTCTTGGCTGTTCCTTCAGAAGCATTGGTTTATACCATGAAAGGGGATCAGAAATATTTCCCTGTTTATGATAATTCAGGCAATTTGATGCCTAATTTCATTTTCGTCGCCAATATTGAGTCTTCTGATCCCCAACAGATTATTTCAGGTAACGAAAAAGTGGTTCGCCCACGTTTGGCGGATGCTGAATTCTTCTTTAAAACCGACCGTAAACAGCGTTTGGAAGATAATTTACCCCGTTTAGAAACCGTCTTGTTCCAGCAGCAATTAGGGACATTACGTGATAAAACTGATCGTTTGGAAGCATTAGCGGGCTGGGTAGCCAGTAAAATTGGCGCAGATGTTAATCATGCAACACGTGCAGGTTTGCTGGCTAAATGTGACCTCATGACCAATATGGTATTTGAGTTTACCGATACGCAAGGCGTGATGGGTATGCACTATGCACGTCATGACGGTGAATCAGAAGATGTTGCATTAGCATTGAAAGAGCAATATCAACCTCGCTTCGCGGGTGATGATCTACCTTCGACGGATGTTTCAGCGGCGTTAGCAATAGCCGAAAAAATGGATACCTTAGCGGGTATTTTTGGCATTGGTCAGCATCCTAAAGGGGATAAAGACCCGTTTGCGTTGCGTCGCGCAGCGTTAGGTGTACTGCGTATTATTGTTGAGAAAGGTTATCAGCTTGATTTGGTTGAAATGACCGAAGAAGCGGTACGTCTCTATGGAGATAAACTGACCAACAAAAATGTGGTTGATGATGTAGTTGAGTTTATGCTGGGTCGTTTCCGTTCTTGGTATCAAGAGCTAGGTTACAGTATCGATACTATTCAAGCGGTACTGGCTCGTCGTCCAACTGCACCTGCTGATTTCGATGCCCGTGTTAAAGCGGTGAGCCATTTCCGCACATTGGAAGATGCAGCAGCACTAGCCGCAGCGAATAAACGAGTTTCTAACATTTTGAGTAAATCAAATGAGAAACTGTCTGATAAGGTGTTGGCATCGGTACTCAAAGCGCCAGAAGAAGTGAAATTGGCAACGCATTTGGTTGTGCTACAAGAAAAACTTGAACCAATGTTTGCTGAACGTAAATACCAAGAAGCTTTAGTTGAGCTGGCATCATTGCGTGAAGTTGTTGATGCTTTCTTTGTTGGTGTCATGGTAATGGATGAAGACGAAGCGGTTCGTGTTAATCGTTTAACGTTATTAAGCCAATTACGTGAGCTGTTCTTGAAAGTTGCAGATATTTCGTTACTGCAATAATACAAGACATCTCAGTAATATAAGGCAACCGACGCTCGCAGTAGTCATCTGCGGGCGTTTATTTTTTGTAGTAAAAGTGTAATTGGTTAAAAAACCACATCAAGTTGATGGTTTTATCGACATACAAACAAATTTAGTGAAAAATGGGTTGACGGATCGCGCGCTCAACAGTATGATTCACCTCGTTTTCGGCGAGTAGCGCAGCTTGGTAGCGCAACTGGTTTGGGACCAGTGGGTCGGAGGTTCGAATCCTCTCTCGCCGACCAAATTTTAGAACCCAGCTTATAAAGCTGGGTTTTTTTATGTCTGTAACTTTTGCATTTCCAATTCTACTTTCAGAACAACTTTGTTTCCTTTCTTCAACTTAATCTGCTTTTATATTTAGCACATCATTAGCCATCGCTATTTTGTATAGCTATGCAGTAGCTAGTCGTTGATTACCCATAAACGCTAAATTATTCAAGGTGCAGCTAGGCGCTGAGTGAATGAATTGCTGACGGCATAGAAAACTATGCGATTGGTGTGAGTGAGCCAAGCCACTGCAACTTGAAGTATGATGAGTATGTATGGACTTTTCATGACAAGGATGCTGTTAATGAAAGTGGTTTATCTATTATTGTTCCTATTATTATTAAAATGGCTACCTTCCTATGCAGGCGCAATGCCTATTATAAAAGAGCCTAAATCATCTTGTGTTGTCATTAATCAGGTCTATTTTACCCCATTAAGGTTATTCCCTTTAGTCACCTCAAAACATGTCAGCGAGTGGAAATCAGCACTTGAAGGCTTGTGTGCGAGCGACGAAACGTTGTTGGTGTATGCAGACTATCTCAATCAGCAATTAGCTGAGGTAGGGTACATCACATCTTATATTCACTATCCACAACAAAATTTACTCTTCGGTGTGTTATATGTCGACCTAATAGCCGGAAAATTGCAGGGCATTGAGTTCCAAGATGGTGTTGATATTGGGTGGTCATTAGCTAACGCTTTCCCTTTGCAGCGTGGGGATGTAGTGCACTTGCATCAATTAAATCAAGGGTTAGCGAATTTACGCAATACTCAGTTAGTACCTTATCAAATCCAGATCATTTCAGATAATGAAAGGGACAACATGAATCAATTAATTATTCAACGTACAGCGGTGAGGGCATTTAAAGGACGGTTGTTATTTGAATCAAAACAGTCACAAGAGCAGCCTAATCAGGTTATTAGCCAAGTCGTTATGTTAGCCAACCCACTGCTATTGAATGATTTTTTCTTTTTTAGTCTAGATAGTGATATTGGGCAAGGGACGTCGAAAAAATTTAAATCTGCTTCGTTGTTATATTCAATTCCCTATCATTATTGGTTACTGAGTTTTTATGCAGGTTATCAAGAAAGCACTGCTTATAAAAACATCCAATTATTTGATCAAATAGCACTGAAAAATGACCTACGAAATCGCCTGCTATTAATGCAAGCAGAATATGTTTTGCATCGTTCATTGAATAGTACGACGTCAGCGAGTGTTGGAGCACAAGTTCAGACATTAGATGTTTTTTTAAATAATTATCGATTGAAGACTCAACAGCGTTTTAGCAGTTATGGTTTATTCGGTTTGTCACATAAGCGCGATTTCTTACAAGGTAGCGTTGCTGTTTCAATCAGCTATAAGCAGAGCCTTGATTGGTTTGGTTCAACGAGGAAGCAAACCACAGGGTTAGAGCGTGCACGTATTTATCAGCTTTCAGCCGATTATCAGCGACAATTTACATTTTTGAATCAACCAATGTATCACAGGCATGAAGTAGAGCTTCAATTAAGTCATGCGAAGCTCGATCCTTTACTTGAAGTTCATACCATTACAGGCAGGTTTGGAATTAGAGGATTTACAGGTAGCTTACCGATTGAGAATGCAGGCGAAAATACGCTAAAGATTAAAAATGAGTGGGGATGGTTATTACCATGGCAAGAACATAAAATTTATAGTGGACTAGATTTTGCCTCTACATCCAGTGAACGGGCGCGCTTTTGGCAGAAAAATAAACTGCTTGGCGGTGAGGTTGGAATACAGGGGCAATACAAGCGCATGGGCTATAAAGTTTTTTTTGAATTACCACTTTGGTATTCATCAACGATAAAAGCAGATCCTATTTTGCTAGGTGCAAAACTAAGTATTGATTATTAATCATCCAATTAAGAGGCTGTTAGGTTGTGTAAAGGAGGAAATCAAGTTAATCAGGACTTTATTGAAGTAATTAACTAATCAATAAAATGTTAATTATTTATAAGGTGGCCTTTTTTATCTGAATAAAAAATAAGCAAAATAATAACAGGCTAAAATAATATTTATCACAAAGTGCTTCAGAACTTTATGCCGCACTCTCTCAGATGTGACACTATTTTCGTTCAGTAATTCAGCACTTAATCACAAATATAAAAATAAATCACCCAGTGATAAAAACCTATTCGGTACACTTTTTATGGTTATTATCTCTGCCTTAATGAATTCTCGCTTATATAATAAACCAATATTACACGATAAATGTTTCTAAAATGTTATAAATTGGTTGTGCTGTTAGTGAGAGATGCTATTGACGAAGTGAGCGACAGTTGATTAATTGCACAGTGAATAACTAAAAATACAGATCCCTCATCTGTCATTATTAATGATGGTCTAGGGTTTTAAGCAAATAACACATGAACGCCACAGGAGCATACAGATGACGCTCTCTATTAAAAAGACAGGCTTATTGACAGTTGGATTAACACTTGCAGCAATGGCAGTTTCTGCTTCAGTGCAAGCAAAAACATTAGTCTACTGCTCAGAAGGCTCTCCAGAAGGCTTTAACCCACAGCTATTTACTTCAGGGACGACTTATGATGCAAGTTCTATCCCTCTTTATAACCGTCTAGTTGAATTTAAACTAGGTACTACAGAAATTGAACCTGGCTTAGCGGAAAGCTGGGAAGTCAGTGAAGATGGTAAAACTTATACCTTCCATTTACGTAAAGGTGTTAAGTGGCATTCTAACAAAGAATTTAAACCAAGCCGTGATTTGAATGCCGATGATGTGATTTATACATTCATGCGTCAAAAAGATCCAAATCATCCATATCACAAAGTCTCTGGTGGTAGCTATGAGTACTTTATGGGAATGGATATGGATAAGATTATCGATAAAGTTGAAAAAGTGGATGATAATACCGTTCGTATTACATTAACTCGCCCAGAGTCGCCATTTTTAGCCGATATGGCAATGGATTTTGCATCTATTCTTTCAGCCGAATATGCTGACCAAATGTTAGCTGCGGGCACACCAGAAAAAGTTGACTTGAACCCGATTGGTACTGGCCCATTTGAGCTACAACAATATCAAAAAGATTCTCGCATTCTGTATAAAGCGAACAAAGATTATTGGGGCAATAAACCTAAAATTGATCGTTTGGTATTTTCGATCACCCCTGATGCATCTGTTCGCTACGCAAAATTGCAAAAAAATGAATGCCAAGTTATGCCATACCCAAATCCAGCTGACTTAGCACGCATGAAAGAAGATAAAAACATCACGTTAATGGAACAACCGGGTCTTAACGTGGGGTATCTCTCTTTTAACGTTGAGAAAAAACCACTCGATAACCAAAAAGTTCGCCAAGCATTATCCATGGCTGTGAATAAAGACGCGATTATTGATGCGGTGTATCAAGGTGCTGGTCAGAAAGCGAAAAATTTAATCCCACCAACCATGTGGGGTTATAACGATGATGTTAAGGATTACGAATACAACCCAGAAAAAGCCAAAGCGTTATTGGCGGAAGCGGGTTTCCCTAATGGTTTTGAAATTGACCTATGGGCAATGCCTGTTCAACGTCCATATAACCCAAATGCACGTCGCATGGCCGAAATGATCCAAGCCGACTGGGCAAAAGTCGGTGTTAAATCAAAAGTCGTTAGCTATGAGTGGGGGGAATACCTTAAGCGTGCTAAAGATGGTGAGCCCCAGACGGTAATGATGGGTTGGACGGGCGACAATGGTGACCCAGACAATTTCTTTGCAACTTTATTTAGTTGTGCGGCAAAAGAGCAAGGTTCTAACTATTCGAAATGGTGTTATAAAGGTTTCGAAGATCTGATCCAACCTGCTCGTATGACTGCTGATCACGATAAACGAGTCGATCTCTACAAACAAGCTCAAGTTGTGATGCATGACCAAGCGCCTGCATTGATCATCGCTCACTCAACGGTATTTGAACCAGTACGTAAAGAAGTGAAGGGCTACGTTGTCGACCCACTCGGCAAGCATCACTTTGAAAACGTTGATATTGAAAAATAATCGTTTGTAATTTGTACTTGCCCTTTGCCACTCATTGGTTGCGAAGGGCGTTTTCACCTCTGAATTTCAGGGAAACAGAAAACTTAGTTCTTTGTGAGCAGGCAGAAGTCGCTTGTTGCTTCTGATTAGCCAAACGGACTTAGAACCGTCAAAGGCATTATTAAAGAGATTCGGGATATGTTGCAATTTATCCTCCGACGCTTGGGGTTAGTGATCCCCACGTTTATCGGTATCACATTACTGACTTTCGCTTTCGTGCATATGATCCCTGGTGACCCAGTGATGATCATGGCAGGAGAACGTGGGTTATCGCCTGAAAGGCACGCGTATTTAATGGCTGAATTGGGCTTAGATCAGCCACTATGGCAGCAATACCTCCACTATATTAATGGCATATTCCACGGTGACTTAGGTATTTCATTGAAAAGCCGTATTGAGGTTTGGGATGAGTTTTTCCCTCGTTTCAAAGCCACAATGGAACTGGCGATCTGCGCAATGATTTTTGCTGTATCAGTGGGGATCCCTGTAGGGGTTTTAGCCGCGGTTAAGCGTGGTTCTATTTTTGATCACACTGCTATCGGTCTATCACTAACGGGTTACTCAATGCCTATCTTTTGGTGGGGGATCATGTTGATCATGTTAGTGTCCGTTCAATGGGACTTAACCCCTGTATCGGGGCGGGTCAGTGACAGTGTGTTCCTCGACGATTCCTACCCATTAACTGGCTTTATGTTAATTGACACCTTGATTTGGGGTGATGAAGGTAACTTTATTGATGCAGTGGAACACCTGATCCTGCCATCCATTGTTCTTGGAACCATTCCGTTAGCCGTAATCGTACGCATGACTCGCTCGTCAATGTTGGAGGTTCTTGGAGAGGATTACATTCGTACCGCAAGGGCGAAAGGGGTGAGTCGTGCACGTGTTATCTTGATCCATGCGTTACGTAATGCGTTGTTGCCAGTTGTCACTGTTATTGGTTTACAAGTTGGCGTGATGTTGGCAGGGGCAATTCTGACTGAAACTATTTTCTCATGGCCAGGCTTGGGACGTTGGTTAATTGAAGGGCTTCAGCGCCGTGATTACCCTGTGGTACAAGGGGGCGTTCTGCTGGTCGCAACATTAATCATTTTTGTTAACTTAGTGGTTGATGTGCTGTATGGCATTGTTAATCCACGTATTCGTCATAAGAAATAAGGAGCGCTAAAAATGTCTCAATCTACTGAGCCAACTGTTATCAGCGCCCCTAAGCCGATGACGCCATTTCAAGAATTCTGGTATTACTTTAAACGTAATAAAGGCGCGGTTGCTGGGATGGTTTATATCATCTTAATGATCTTAATCGCCATTTTTGCTGGTGTATTAGCACCTCATGCACCTGATGAACAATTCCGTGATTTCCTATTGGTTCCACCTGTTTGGGAGCATGGTGGTAGCTGGCAATTTATTTTAGGTACTGATGATGTGGGGCGTGACCTACTGTCTCGTTTGATGTATGGAGCGCGTTTATCTTTATTAGTTGGTTGCCTAGTGGTTGTCCTGTCATTGATTTCAGGCGTTACGTTAGGGGTCATTGCCGGCTATTTTGGCGGTGTGGTTGATGCCATCATCATGCGTGTTGTTGATATCATGCTAGCATTACCAAGCTTGTTATTAGCCTTAGTATTAGTCGCTATTTTTGGCCCTTCCATCGTCAATGCCTCTATTGCACTTACCTTCGTGGCATTACCTCACTACATCCGACTTACGAGAGCGGCGGTATTAGTTGAAGTTAACCGTGATTATGTGACAGCTTCGCGTGTTGCAGGGGCAGGTGCTGTTCGCCAGATGTTTGTGAATATTTTACCTAACTGTTTAGCACCATTAATCGTACAAGCTTCGCTTGGTTTTTCTAATGCCATCTTAGATATGGCTGCGTTGGGTTTCCTTGGCATGGGCGCTCAGCCTCCAACACCTGAGTGGGGCACAATGCTTTCTGATGTACTGCAATTTGCTCAAAGTGCTTGGTGGGTAGTGACTTTCCCTGGTTTGGCAATTTTATTGACTGTATTAGCGTTTAACCTGATGGGTGATGGGTTACGTGATGCATTTGATCCAAAACTCAAGCAGTGATGAGGTAATCTAATGGCATTGTTAAATGTAGAACAACTTTCGGTACATTTTGGTGATGAAGGTACCCCGTTCCGCGCCGTTGACCGCATCAGCTATAGCGTTGAGAAGGGGCAAGTGGTTGGGATTGTTGGTGAGTCAGGCTCTGGTAAATCAGTTAGTTCATTGGCAATTATGGGGTTAATTGATTACCCCGGTAGAGTTATGGCAAATGCGTTGCAGTTTGATGGCCGTGACTTGCTGACTATTCCAGAAAAAGAGCGTCGGCAGATTGTAGGGGCTGATGTTGCGATGATATTTCAGGATCCCATGACGAGTCTGAATCCCTGCTTTACTGTGGGTTATCAGATCATGGAAGCATTGAAAGTGCATCAGGGCGGTAGTAAAAGTACACGTAAACAGCGAGCGATTGACCTATTGGACATGGTTGGGATCCCTGATCCGAAATCAAGGCTTGATGTGTATCCTCATCAATTGTCAGGTGGTATGAGCCAAAGGGTGATGATTGCAATGGCAATTGCTTGTCGGCCAAAATTATTGATTGCTGATGAACCTACCACTGCGCTAGATGTGACTATTCAGGCACAAATTATTGAATTATTGCTTGAATTACAGCAGCAAGAAAATATGGCATTGGTACTAATTACTCATGATCTTGCATTAGTTTCTGAAGCTGCTCACCACATCATTGTGATGTATGCAGGTCAAGTGGTTGAGTCAGCAAAAGCGACTGATATTTTTAAACACCCTCGTCATCCCTATACTCAGGCGCTGTTACGTGCTCTACCTGAGTTTGCCACTAATAAATCAAGGCTTGCTTCTTTACCAGGGGTTGTGCCAGGTAAGTACGATCGCCCACAAGGTTGTTTATTAAATCCACGCTGCCCATATGCAACGGAGCGTTGTCGTGTTGAAGAGCCTGAATTGCGCTCAATTGGGGATAGACAAGTAAAATGTCACATGCCGCTGGATGATATGGGGAGGCCAACACTATGAGTGAAAATAACCATAAACCCTTGCTACAGGCCATTAATTTAAAAAAATATTACTCAGCGAAAAGCGGTATATTTTCGGCTGAAAAATTAGTGAAAGCACTTGATGGTGTTTCTTTTGAATTAGAAAAAGGCAAAACACTCGCAGTGGTGGGTGAATCAGGTTGTGGCAAATCAACACTAGGCCGTTTACTGACAATGATAGAGCAGCCAACAGCAGGTGAGCTGTACTATCAAGATCAAAATTTGCTAGTGAAAGATAAAGCGGCAGAAAAATTACGTCGTCAGAAAATTCAAATTGTTTTTCAAAACCCATATGGTTCTTTGAATCCACGTAAAAAAGTGGGGCAGATATTGGAAGAACCTTTATTGATTAATACTTCACTGTCGAAAGAGCAGCGTAAAGAAAAAGTATTATCGATGATGGCGAAAGTGGGATTGAAAACAGAGCATTATGATCGTTACCCACATATGTTTTCAGGGGGCCAACGTCAGCGGATTGCGATTGCCCGTGGTTTGATGCTCGATCCTGATGTGGTTGTTGCTGATGAACCTGTTTCTGCGTTGGATGTTTCAGTTCGTGCACAAGTTCTAAATTTAATGATGGATTTACAGCAAGAACTTGGCCTTTCTTATGTGTTTATCTCACATGATTTGTCAGTAGTTGAACATATCGCTGATGAAGTGATGGTGATGTACTTAGGTCGTTGTGTTGAAAAGGGAACGAAAGAGCAAATTTTTAATGATCCTCTACATCCATATACTCAAGCGCTGCTGTCTGCAACACCAAGGCTAAATCCTGATTCAAGGCGTGAGCGGATCAAATTAACAGGTGAGTTACCAAGCCCAATGAATCCACCTCCGGGCTGTGCTTTTGCCGCGCGTTGCCGCCGAGCATTTGGTCAATGTACTCAGTTTCAACCGACACTTAAAGAGTATGATGGTCAGCTAGTTGCTTGCTTCGCCGTTGATGAAGATGAAAAAAATACCATGATTGTGAGTTAATCTTAATAAAATGGCAGAAAATATATTTTTTCTGCCATTACTTTAGGGAATTTTGCGTCTTTAACTGAAGGATTTGCTCCTTGTCTTAATTACATAAACTTTCATTTTTAACCGCTCATTTCTCGATAAAATCAAGTATACTCAGTAACACCCTATTATATTCATACCCCATAAAACCCGTCTTGTTGGGCGCGGTATCCGAATTTATATATATTTGGCTTGATTAATAGCCTGTATTCTATTGCAGTGATGTAATATTGGTTTGAAGTTGTACACTGGGTATGAAATGGTGTAATGGGGGCGGTTTTGTCTGGCAATTAAGGCGCAGACAAAGAGTATGTAATCTAAAAGAAGCTTGGTGAAGAAGGTTTCGTTAACATGAAGACCCGAGTTCAGCGTTCATTGACATTAAAAAGTATGGTTGCATTTTTTGTGATCACGTTGATTTCGCTCGCCCTTTTTTTGGCAATTCAATTTAGCTATCTGCTTGAGCAAAGAAAAAGTGATTATTTGGATCAGCTTAGTAATGCGGTTGTGCAAATACAAAAACCACTCACTGAGTCATTATTAAGCTCTGATCTGAATGAAGTGAAGCGTTTGCTGGTCAGTTTAAAAACGTCAGGTATTATGGGGAAAGCTATCGTCACGGTAGATAATACCACTGTGATGAGTCTCGATTTTGCTACGGCTCGCCCTATCCCTGATTGGGCGATAAAATTTACCGGTATCCCTGTTGAGATGACGATACCTTTATATGCTTATGGTAATTCGTTGCTAACAGTCAAGCCACAAGGGTATTTGACGTTACAGGTCGACTCCAATCGTGTTTATCGTTTTGCCTTTAATACATTGGCTTTAATGATAACGACCTATTTATTGCTGGTTTTGATTATCGCAATTGCGATGACGTGGTGCGTAAGTCGAATGATTGTCAGGCCATTACGCAAAATTGCGCTAGAATTACAGGATGCCAATAATCAAGATATTCAAATTTCAAGCTATCATGAAGATGATGAAATAGGTTTATTGGCAAAAAGTTATAACCGTCAAAGAAAACAGCAAAATTCGGATTAACGGGTGAACATGTAGGGGGCTTTGTGGTCTAATAACGTTACTATACTCGTCATGCTTTAAGGCTACAGCAGTTTTCGCTGAGGTATGGTGATGATATTCGCTCACATCAATGACATGATGTGTATGTTTCTAGCGACTCACCCACTTGTCATCTAGCTGAATCTCGAATTATTTAGAGTATAGTGAGTATTATTAGAGTGTGAAATGAACCATATCGTTCAACCCTATAATTAACGCTTTTGGTTAATTTATCAGTCACACTTTTGCGGTTAAATACAAGGATAGAAAATACATAGGGGTTTACATGCAGGGGTTGAAAATTCGCTACACTATCAGTGTTGTACTATTGTCAGTGGCTAGTTTTGCTAGTGCTGAGCCATTACAACCTGATCCAGCATGGCAGCAAGGGAAGCTAGAAAATGGCTTTAGCTGGCAGCTGCTACAGACACCGCAACGTCCTAACGACCGCATTCAACTTAGGTTAGCCATAAAAGCTGGCTCACTGTCAGAAAAGGCGAATGAAAAAGGCTATAGCTATCTCATTCCTAAAATGGCGTTATTGCATCAATCTGAAGCATTTCCCGCGACAACGTTACAAAATTTTTGGCGTCAGGCAACCGATCCTGATATGCCTATTCCACCCGCGGTGGTTTCTTACGACTACACAATTTATAATTTAAGCTTACCACACAATAAACCCGAGCTACTCAAACAAGCCTTGAATTGGCTAGCAACCTCTGCGGCTGGGGCCACCTACACAGAAACGTCATTGAGTAATGGTTTGAGTGTGACTAATGCGCCTGTTGCAACTTTACCTGTTGATGCGAGTGATCCTGTATGGCGTGCACGTCTGAAAGGCTCAGCCATGATGGGGTATGATCCCGGCCAAAAAATTAAGCATGATGTTGACCTCGAAAGCATTAACGAGTTCTATCACAAATGGTATACACCTGATGTGATGACATTATATGTTGCGGGTCATGTCGACTCACGTATGTTGTCGGATGCTATCTCACAGACTTTTTCGTCATTAGAGGGGAAACGCTCAGAGCCTGTTTCTGTTGCCGTACTATCACAGGTTAAACCACAATCTATTGATATCCTCCAAGAGAAACAAGTTAAAGACTCGTTGTCTTTGATTTGGGATATTGATTGGCAACCAATCAATGATTCAGTGGTACTGTTGCGCTATTGGGGAAGTGACTTAGCGCGTGAAGCGCTATACCGCTCATTGCAAAAAACCTTTAATCAAAAATTCAGTCAAGATGAAGTCACATCTAATTTGGATTGCCGTGTTCAATACCAAAAAGCAAGCTGTACTCTGACTGTCGCTGCGGCTCCTGAAAAAATGATGGCGGTGGCTGATGTTGTGCTGAATGAGTTATCAACGATTAACCAAAATGGTATCTCACCTGAATTATTTGATGAGATGATCAATGAGAAGCAAGTTCAGCTTTCTCAACTGTTTGCCGCTTATGCACGTACTAGCACCGATGTTTTGGCTAGCCAGCGTTTAATTTCACAGCAAAATGGTGTGGTTGATATTGCACCTGAGCAATACCAGCGCTTAAGGCAGTCTTTCTTAGCTGGGCAGACGTTAGAGCAAGTCAATATGGAAGTACGCCGTTTATTGTCCCAAGAGGCGGCTTTTGTCTTGACGCAACCGAAAGAAAAACAATTGATGGATGCGGAGCAAATTCGGCAGAAATTCACTAAAGTTTTATGGCCTCAAGCAGAGTCAGTCTCTGCTGCTGAAGTTGGCTCTAATACCGCGAAAGAGCCGGCAGTGAAAGCACCACAGTAACTATTTATTCTTTGAATAATTTCAGGTGCAGTTAGCTGATAAGTGAATGAGTTGCGAGCAGCAAAGATAAGTGTACAACTAGTGTAAGTGAGCGTAGTCAGCATACCTTGATGAAAGCGCTTATCACTTGAAGTGTAACGGGTATAGCCATTAACCTGATTAAGGTTAATGGCTAATCATTGATTAACCATGTGTGAGCATGGCTTCAATAACTTCAATTAATACTTCTCTTGACTGTTTATCATCAACAAATCCTGCCGCACTGGTTTTTGTACTTGGTGAGTAATAAGCGACAGAACCCCAAAAACCAAGGTGTGAATAGAGTGTCATACCATTCACAATATTCACCATGATCCCTAAACGATACTCTTGTGCTCCTTCATGTTCACCAGCACTTAACATAACTTCTAGTGTTTCTGACTGCTCAAATATTTTCCCATTGAATAATGCTTCAAGGAAAAGCGCCATTTGCCGAGAAGAAGTGATCAGCCCACCGCCCCCGTAGAGATCCATTGATGCATGAATATGTGTGCCTTCGATCTCTTTCAAATATTGACGAGCACGAGGCGCCTCAGTGGTCGGTTGCTCTAAACACTCCCAATAAGCACTATCTAGTCCTATTTTATTGAAGTTTAACAATGTTCTTACTGCGAGGCCGAGTGATTGGCCAGTAAGGCGCTCAATGATATCACCGAGTAAAATATAACCAGTATCTGAATAAATAAAGGTTTCAGAAGGTGCAATTACCGGAAACTGCTTGCGTGTATAGAGCTCTACTTGTTCCAAGCGACTCCATTGATAATTGGGCTTAGCAAGTACTTGTTTGAGATATTGCTCATCAGCGTGATCGAACAACCCGCTGCTATGGTTAAGTAGATGTCTAATCGTAATATTATGCGTGTTATAATTTTCACTCAGTAATTGATTGAATTTAGGGTCGATATGCTGCGAAATTGCATCATCTAGCGACAATTTTCCCATTTCAACTAATCTTAATATGGCGGCTGCTGTGAAGGTTTTGCTATTACTGGCAATGCGCAATGGGGTATCAACCGTTAGTGGTTGGCCAGAGAGGTCGCTACCTCTTGCACAGAATGTACTGATGCTATTTTTTATTTGATTGTGATAGTACAAAACAACGCCGCAAGGTAGATCTTCTAATCGTTGCATATATTGTGCTGTGCTCATTTTGCTAATCCCCTTAATGCTTCAATACTGTATGAATGTTGTATGTGTTTTATAAGATACTTTAATTGTTTCAAAAGCATGTGTTCAGAAAGGCTCTTAGGTGCAAGTTGAGACGATTAGCGATTGAAATGCATCAAAAGCGGGCACTTGATAACCCGTTCGATAAATTAAATAGGTATCACACTCTACAATAGGCAATGAATTAATTGATAGCTGCTCTTGAGGCATTGATTGAAGTAATTTTTCAGGCAATAAAGCCACGCAACTTCCTGCACTGACACAAGCTATCATGGCATGGTATGAGCTGAGTTGATGGATATGCCAATCAAGTTGACTAGGAATATTCAACCACTGTTCAGCGATATATCGGTAGCTACAGCCAGCCGCAAAGGTAGCTAGAGAGCGCGTCTTGATATCTGAAGGACATCTGGCTAATTTATCTTGTTCAGGTAGTAGTAAGAGCAATTGCTCTCGCCATATTTTTATTGCTTGTATCCCCATTTCATTGAGTTGGTGAACATCATATCGCCCTGATGCAACAAACGCACAGTCAAGCTTTTCACTACTTACTTGTTCTATTAAATCCTTTGATGTTCCTGTAGTGAGTAGTAACTGTGTTGTTGGGTTTTTTTGATGATATGTTGCAAGTAATGAAGGCAAACGACACGCAGCGGTACTTTCCATACTGCCTATTCTGAGTTGACCACCTTCTCGGCCTAAACTGGTAACATGGCGTGCTTCTTGCTCTAAAGCAAGCAATCGATGTGCATATTGTAAAAAGCGTGAGCCTGCTTCTGACAGTAGCATTTGTTTACCTTGACGGATAAACAGCAGCTCCCCGAGATCGGCCTCAAGTTGCTGAATTCGTGTTGTAATGTTTGATGGTACTCGCCCAAGGCGAGTGGCTGCACGCGTCACACTGAGTTCTTCAGCGACCGTACAAAATATTTTCAGTGATTCAGAGTTCATTTTCTTTTATTGTGAATATGGTGCTATATTTATTCTTAATTATAGAATGATAGCAGTAAACTTACCTCATAAAAAGGAAGAATAATGAATAATTCAGCGTTATTTCTACAACGTTTTGGCCTGCGCTACCCTATTATTCAAGCACCTATGGCAGGTGTTTCAACGCCTGAGCTGGTTGCTGCTGTATCAGAGGCGGGTGGATTAGGCTCTTTAGCTTTAGGGGCAAGCTCAGTTGAGCAAGCAAGAAAAATGATCGCGGCGACTCAAGCGCTAACGAATAAGGCATTCAATGTGAATGTATTTTGCCATTTAACACCAACTCGTGATGCTAAAGTAGAGCAAGCTTGGGTTGATTATCTCTCGCCAAAGTTTGCTGAGTTCAATGCGGCTCCGCCTGTGCAGCTTTCGGAAATCTACCAATCTTTTTTAGATAACCCTGAAATGTTAGCGTTATTTTTGGAAATGAAACCTGCCATAGTTAGCTTCCATTTTAATCTGCCTGCAAAGCATGTTGTTGAACAGCTACAATCTCAGGGAATCTATACCATGGGAACCGCAACCAATTTAGCTGAAGCTCTATTGATTAAAGAGGCCGGTATTGATGCGATTGTTGCCCAAGGCATTGAGGCCGGTGGGCATCGCGGTATGTTTAATGTCGATGCGGATGATGAACAATTAACCACTTATGATTTAGTGCAATTACTATCACAACATATTGATCTGCCAATTATTGCCGCTGGTGGTATTATGGATGGACAAGATATTTTAATCGCTCTTGAAAAGGGCGCCGTGGCGGCTCAGTTAGGTACTGCGTTTATTTTATGTCCGGAATCAGCGGCGAGTGATGCCTATCGGCAAAAACTTAAAAGCCAAGAGGCGGCTAATACGCAATTGACTGCGGCTATTTCAGGGCGGCCAGCAAGAGGTATAGTGAATCAGTTTATTCGTATTGCTCAGCAAGAAAATTGCCCGAAAATACCTGATTATCCGATAGCTTATGATGTTGGTAAGCAGCTGAATGCGGCTGCTAGCCAATCTGGTAGTGATGATTTTGCTGCTCACTGGGCGGGTCAAAATGCATCTAAAGCACGTGAAATGCCAGCAAAAGAATTAATAAAGGTATTAGTTAAAGAAATGAATATTTAACATTATTTGTTGATAGGGATGGCAAACCATCCCTTCAATATGTTCTATGGCGTGAGTGTTTGATTGTCTTTACTATCTTTTGGCTCATCGGTCGCTATCCATGCTGCGCAAAACAGCGTTAGCCTAGCGAAGAAATAGAAAAATGCCATCAACCCAATCACAGAACCAAATGCCGCGCCAGAGGGTGATGAGGCTAGATTTGGTAAGATCCAAGTCATGATGGTTTTAATCACTTCGAAGCCAATTGCTGCCAATAAAGTGCCTTTTAATAAAGAAGAACGGCGGTGTTGCATACGTGGTAGGATCCAAAAAATCCATAAAAACAGTAAGAAGTTAGCTGTAATCGAAATCGCTAGACCAATCAGTGTCCAAACGGGCCTTAGCCATTCAATACCATCTAATCCAAGTGTTCTTACTATGGTGGCTTGTGCAGAGCCTGCGACAGAAGTCAGTGTGATGGTCACGATCAAAGCAACCAGTAAACCGATTAAAGCAAGAAAATCACGTAAATAGCGGAAATAGATTTTTTCGTGTTCATCTTCATTACGCTCCCACACTGGGCGTGATTGCGCCAAGATCGCTAATCGCAAGTTATTAACCCAATTGACCCCCGAATAGACCGCTAACGCTAAACCCGTTAGTCCTACGGTTGTGCGTTGGCGAATAGCAGTATCGATAGTTCTTTCTAAGGTGCCAGCAAGTGTTGGGTCACTAATACTGGTCGAAATTCCACGTATTAGGCGTTCTAATAGCTCTGGATTGCTGGCTAGCACGAAACCGGCAGCCGCAAAGGTAAACATTAATACGGGGATCAGAGACAGAAAGGAAAAATAGGTGATCGCTGCACCGAACTGGTTACCCATTCGGTCGGTAAAACGTTGTGCGGTACGGATCAAATGTGCAATAAAAGGGATCGCACAAATAAAATTCACAACCCGCATAGAAAATGTGAGTGCCTTTTTACTATTATCGATACTTTTATTTAGTGTAGATTTTAATTTGTTGGTGTCTTTTTGCTCTTCATCCTGCATATTCGACATTCTATCCCCTTTGCTACTCATCATGTGTTTTATCTAGTTTTCGCTATAATATAGCTTAAATTAACCAAACTTTTTACCTCAAAGCCTATTTCAATTTACAAATAGGCTTTGAGGCCTCATGACTATGTTATATAAACAGGGTTAATTACTGTTTTTATCTACTTGTAACACTTCAAGGTATAGAGTTGCTCACCTATCTGTTTCTTGAATTATTTTGAATATAACTCAAGTTCAGCTTGGGCTTCCTTCAATTCAGCTTTAGCTTCTTCTAGTTTACGTTCACGTTTAGCAATTTTAGCATTATCGCCTGTTTCTTTTTCTTCGAGCAATTCAGCTTCTCTTTCTTGAACCTTTTCCTGTTTTTGGGCTACATTTTTTTGACTATCACGATAAAGCGACTCAGGTGTACAATAAGTATTCACATTATCTAGAGCTCTTTGTAACCCTGCAATGCGGTGTGTATTACCGTGCTTTTTGGCGTAATCAATTTGAGTTTCAATCTTTTGTTTTTTAATATCGCAGCCATTTTGTTTGTTGGTGGCGGCGAATGCAGAAGTTCCTGTTAACAACAGAACGGTAGTTGTGGTTGCTATGATTAAATTACGCATTTTTACCTCTCAATGACATTTTAATTTAATTTAGGATAACTTTTTATTTTGCTGAGGTCATGTTAAATTCATCAAATTAGGAATAGTGCTAATTTGAACGAAAGTTCGCTATACTATCGCAAGATAAAAACAGCTCATTCAGTCTATTTATTCACAGACTATCTTTAAAGAATTTATTCGATAGTTGCCATGCGGGTGACTATGGAATTTCCTCAGGAAATAAGAGTATCATGCTAAGTTACCGCCACAGTTTTCACGCAGGCAATCATGCAGATGTGCTAAAACATACTGTTCAAAGCCTCATCATCGAGTCTCTCAAAGAGAAAGAAAAGCCTTTTCTATATGTTGATACCCATTCAGGTGCTGGCCGCTATCAATTAACGGGTGAACATGCAGAAAAAACGGGCGAATATCTGCAAGGAATTGCGCGGATCTGGGAGCAGCCCGACTTACCTGAAGAACTTGTTCCTTATATGAATATTGTTCGCCAAATGAATGATAGTGGGCGACTACGTTATTATCCAGGTTCACCTTTACTGGCTAAGTATTTATTGCGTGAGCAGGATAAATTAGCTCTGACTGAGTTACATCCTACCGATTACCCGTTATTACGAGCGGAATTCTCACGTGATGCACGTGCACAAGTTTCTAAAGGCGATGGATACCAACAGTTAAAAGCCAAACTTCCACCTCCGAGTCGTCGTGGTTTTATGTTAATGGATCCACCTTATGAACTGAAATCGGATTACGAAGCTGTTGTAAAAGGAATTGTTGAAGGATATAAACGTTTTGCAACAGGGACTTATGCTATTTGGTATCCAGTGGTATTACGTCAACAAATCAAGCGAATGCTCAACCAATTGGAAGCCACAGGGATCCGCAAAATACTGCAAATTGAGTTAGCTGTGCGCCCTGATAGTGATCAACGTGGTATGACTGCATCTGGCATGATTGTCATCAATCCGCCATGGAAACTTGAACAGCAAATGAAAAATGTTCTGCCTTGGTTACATAAAACACTTGTCCCAGAGGGAACAGGGCACACGTTAGTTGAATGGGTTGTACCTGAATAGGCAAAACCTATTGCATTAAAAGGAAATTCCTATCCATTGAAACTATTGTGCTTAGAGGGATAATTAGCATAATAGTAAGTATTAGCTTTTTAATTAATCAATACTCTAAATAGTTCGAGATGCAGGTAGGCGGCAAGCGAAGATAGACGGGGAGCATAGATGAACTATGTGACTCGGCCAGCTGAGCGCAGCCAACAACCCTGCATCTTGAAGTATGACGAGTAAAAATGGGATAACCAAGTTATGAGCAAGCATTACGACTATATTGCAATTGGTGGTGGTAGTGGCGGCATTGCTTCGATGAACCGAGCAGCGATGTATGGACAAAAATGTGCCCTGATCGAAGCGAAAGCATTGGGTGGAACCTGTGTAAACGTCGGTTGTGTACCAAAGAAAGTGATGTGGCATGCTGCACAAATTTCAGAAGCGATCCGTGCTTACGGTCCTGACTATGGTTTTGACGCGACAATTAACCGTTTTGATTGGAAAACTTTAATTGCGAGCCGTACCGCTTACATTGATCGTATCCACCAATCTTATGATCGTGTTTTAGGTAATAACAAAGTTGATGTGATCCACGGCTTTGCCCGTTTTGTTGATGCACACACTGTTGAAGTCGATGGTGAAATTTATACCGCTGATCATATTTTAATTGCAACGGGCGGTCGTCCTGTGATCCCTGCTATTCCAGGTGCAGAGTATGGTATGACATCGGATGGTTTCTTTGAATTAGAAGAGCTACCAAAACGTGTTGCGGTGGTTGGTGCTGGCTATATCGCGGTAGAGCTTGCAGGGGTATTAAATGGTCTTGGTAGTGAAGCGCATCTATTTGTGCGTAAACATGCACCGCTTCGCTCATTTGATCCTCTGATTGTTGAGACGTTAGTGGAAGTAATGAACACTGAAGGTCCAACGCTGCACACTGAATCAGTACCAAAAGAAGTGATTAAGAATGCAGATGGCTCCCTGACTCTGAAGCTAGAAAATGGCAAAGAGCAAACGGTCGACGTGTTGATCTGGGCAATTGGTCGTGAGCCAATGACAGATAACCTAAATATCGAAGCGACTGGTGTAGAGCTGAATGACAAAGGTTATATCAAGGTTGATAAATACCAAAATACTAATGTTGCAGGTGTTTATGCGGTAGGTGATAACACGGGAGCGGTTGAATTAACCCCAGTTGCTGTTGCCGCAGGTCGCCGCTTATCTGAGCGCTTATTTAATAATAAGCCTGATGAACATTTAGATTACAGCAATATACCAACGGTTGTATTTAGCCACCCACCAATTGGTACTGTTGGATTAACTGAGCCTGAAGCGATTGAAAAATATGGCGCAGATCAGGTCAAATGCTATAAGTCATCATTTACGGCGATGTACACTGCTGTGACCTCTCATCGCCAGCCATGCCGTATGAAATTAGTGTGTGCGGGGGCTGATGAGAAAATTGTCGGTATTCATGGTATTGGCTTTGGCATGGATGAAATCTTACAAGGCTTCGCAGTAGCGCTGAAAATGGGTGCAACGAAGAAAGATTTCGACAATACTGTGGCGATTCACCCAACTGCGGCAGAAGAATTTGTCACGATGCGTTAACTACCTCAGTAAATAGGTCATATAATAGGCTGAATCTATTGGATTCGGCCTTTTTCTTGAGTGATTGATGAAATCTTATTTATTACTTTGTTTATTTCTTATATTTGGAAATTCTTTTATGGCCTCAGCAAAAGGAATGACCTCTTTTTACTCATATCTTGATAAAGAAACTCAGCTTGAGGGAAAAATATTTATCGATGGACAGTTGATGGCAACACTGGATCCTACTAATCAATCATCTCACGTTAATACGACTCCTGCTTCTATCGCTATGTTTTCAATTCCTGAAAATGCGCAAACTTTGAAAATGACTGGCTCTTTAGTTAATTCAGAAGGGAAAAAGCGCCATTTTGACCATCAATGTAAGATTGTTGATATTGGTGTGGAGACAGCGGCATTACACGATGATAATCGTACGGTGATACAACGGTTACAAGCGCTTTTCAATTTACTGGATGATGATAATTATTTCGAAGAAAATACAGGTAATACATTAGCCCTAAAAGCGAATCTACCAACAAAAGAATTTTATCAAGAGATTGAAAAACGTTTAAATGTCACCCTGCCTGAAGTGATTAAAGTGATTGACCAATATGATATTGAAATGAGTAATGAGGGTTATTTTGTTGATGTTAAAGACATGGGCAATGTACTTGATTTTTTAGCAGAACGCTCATTTCCCGAAGACTTTATTGACGCACTATCTGCTGATAGTAGGGTCGGAAAGCTTTATCAACGTAGCTTGGTGGCTTACTTTTTTGTTGGAGATGGCTATGAAATGTTAGCTTGGGATCCTCAGGGGCAGTGGTTTTGGGTTCATGACCATGATATTTATTCTCCAGTCTTTTTTAAGGAGAGCCAAAAAAAATTCACTGATGAGGATGTCGTAGTGACAATGCTAGCTTCCTATTTTCTTGGTGATTTTATGTTTGATGATAATATCTGTTTTGTTGACTCGGCTCATCCAAGAGGAAATATAACTATCTCTTTCAAACGAAAAGGTTTTTATTCCTCTAAGTTGATCCCTATATTTAAAAATAGGAGTTTTGAGTGGAGATAATGTTATTTGGTAAACACCCCATTGCTCCAATTAAATAGCTGTTCAAAAAACTACCATGCTTTAAATAGCTGAATATTACCTGTGTAAAATGATAAAGCTCCCAAGGAATAACCAATAGACTAATAATTAAACCTAATGCAGGTAGATAAAGTACATCATTAATTTTAGTCATCTCAATTTGTTCACATCGTTCACATAGGCCTGATGCTTTATTTGCTTCAACTAAATTGCATTCATTACAATTCATCGACCTATTTCCTATGTTTAATCAAATACGACATTAATAAAGCGTGGCCTATTTTTTCTCGATAAGCCACATATAGTTACTGGCTTTTTTGCCACCAAGACTCAATATAATCAGCGATTTGCTCAGGATTATTAATATCCAACTGGGGCAACACAGTATCGATAATTTGATTGCTTGCAACGGCAATGACATGTTGATCGAGCAGATCATCAAGAGGCTTTCCGACTTCTGCTCTAAACAAGGCTATTTTGCTGATCGTTTCATGTTTAAACCCTTCAACCAATATCAGATCTAGTGAATTTGCATCAAAACGGCTAGCAAGATATTGCAGATCTAACTCTGTATCGTTATCAGGTGTTTCCGTCATTAGCGCCCAACGTTTTTGGCTTGCCACCAGCGTTTGATCGGCACCTGCTTTACGCAACTCATAGCTGTCTTTACCTGGTTTATCAACATCCATATCGTGATGGGTATGTTTGACTAAACCAACTCGAATATTGCGTTGGCGTAGTAATGGGATCACTTTTTTTAATAGGGTTGTTTTGCCAGTACCACTGTATGCAGTGATAGCGAGTAGGGGTAGCGATTTCTGGTTCATCATTATTTTTGTTGCAGCTCCCAGTTGAGACTCTCTTCGGGTGTGTTCAAGTTAGTAAATGCGCCTAATTGTGATGGAAAAACAACGCATTTTGCGGCGATTTCCTGCATAAAGAACATTAGCTTACGCTCTCCTCGGGCGAGATATTCATCTAATTTTGGTGCGAGAGAACGATGAATTAAAGCAAATGTAGGATGGTCACGCTCAGTATCATTCGCATAGCAAGCGAGGCTGTCACCTTTATTTTCAAAGAATGTTACCGCAAGATCTAATGGAAATGCAGGAACATCACAAGGAACAAATAATAGCCATTCTGTTTTGGCTGCGTGCAATGCTGCTTGCATACCAGCGAGCGGCCCAGAAAAATCTTCGGTAAGATCTGAAATAACTGGGAACCCACTTTGTTGATAACGTGCTTGATTACGATTAGCGTTGATCATCAATTGCTCGACTTGAGGTTCAAGGCGCTCGGCAATGTGTTGGTAAAGTGGTTTACCAAGTAAAGTGATTAGGCCTTTATCTTGCCCGCCCATACGTCGGCCTAAGCCGCCAGCCAAAATCACCCCTGTAATGGATTGTCGCATGTTCAATATCTCTGAAGATCTTCAATAAAATGTTTCAACATACACAAAAACATATATTCGTTAAAATTTATACGCTAAATAATGCGAGTTATAGGCCGGCGATAAACTAAGGTAGGCGGGGAGTATAGACAAATACTATGACTCAACTCGCTAAGCGTCGTTAGTGTACCTTAATGGAAGCCCTGCATCTTGGAGTATCACGAGTATATAAATTCAACGAATATTCATGCATATCATGCATATTAAGGTTAAACTTTACGTAGCTTGACATCAATTCGCTTTTTCTCTTGTATGATATCAATTAATTTGGCCTAAATATTTGTGATGAAGGAATATACATGAAATGCCATCGCTTAAATGAAGTTATTGAGCTAATACATCCTGTATGGAAGGACAACTCAGATCTAAATCTTGTTGAATTATTGCAAAAACTAGCTGATGAAGCAGGGTTTAAAGGCTCATTATCTGAGTTAACGGATGATGTACTGATTTATCATCTGAAAATGCGTGGTACAGAGAGTAATGAAGCGATCCCTGGTTTGAAAAAAGATTATGAGGAAGACTTCAAAACGGCATTATTACGCGCCCGCGGTATTCTAAAAGACTAACATGCAATGAATAACGTTGAACAATCGCATTTTCATTTTAGCGAAATATCCCCTGATTTAATCCTTGATGCGCTGATGGAAGCGGGTATTTACCCTGAATCAGGATTAACTGAGCTAAATAGCTATGAGAATCGGGTTTATCAGTTTCAAGATGAAAACCGTAAACGCTTTGTAGTCAAATTTTATCGCCCTGAGCGTTGGAACCGTTCACAAATTCAAGAAGAACACGATTTTACGCTTGAATTACAAGATGCTGAATTACCTGTTGCCGCTCCGCTCGAATTTGCAGGACAAACCGTATTAGAGTTTGGCGGTTTTATGTTTGCTATTTTTCCGAGTATTGGTGGTCGTCAATATGAAGCGGATAATCTATTCCAACTGGAAGAAGTTGGTCGCTTATTAGGTCGTACCCATCAAATCGGTAAAAAAAGTACTTTTATGTTTCGCCCTACACTAGGGGTAACCGAATATCTTGATCAGCCTCGCCAAATCATGGCGCAAACTGAGTTGATTGCGCCAAAGTGGAAAGAAACCTTTCTCGAATCACTGGATAAATTAATCGCTCAAGTGAAAAAAGATTGGCCGGTTATTACATCACCGCTGCGTTTACAGGGAGATTGCCATCCGGGGAATATCTTATGGCGTGATGAGGCATGGTTAGTGGATTTTGATGATGCACGCAATGGTCCAGCAGTACAAGATTTGTGGATGCTATTGAATGGTTCTCGCCAAGAGCAAGTGCTTCAACTGGACACTTTGCTTGAAGCTTATAATGAGTTTTGTGACTTTGATGTGAAAGAACTTAAGTTAATTGAACCGCTAAGAGCGATGCGAATGGTTCATTACTTAGGGTGGATTATTCGCCGTTGGCAGGATCCTGCTTTTCCAAGGGCGTTTTCATGGATCAGAGAGGACGATTTTTGGCAAAGACAGTCTATCGAATTTGCTCAGCAACTTGAACGGTTGCAAGAGCCACCTTTGCAGTTAGCCCCTCAATTTTAATAACTCAATGAGTTTTTTGGAGAATATAGTATATGAAAAAAATTATGTTGGCGTTAATTGGTATTGCCATGTCATTTGGGGCTGCCGCCGCAAATTATACGGAAGGTAAAGAGTACACTGATATTAAACAACCAGTGCAAAACCTACCGCAAGTGTTAGAGTTCTTCTCTTTCTATTGCCCACATTGCTATCAGTTTGAAAATGTGTACAAAGTGCCGCAAACGGTAGAAAAAAATCTACCAGAAGGCGTGAAAATGGAACGCTATCACGTTGACTTTTTAGGCCCATTAGGTTCAAACCTAACTCAAGCGTGGGCAGTCGCGATGGTGTTGAAAGTTGAAGATAAAGTGACGCCAGTTCTGTTTGAAGGTATTCAAAAAACACAATCTATCAACACGCCAGCGGATATCCGTAATGCCTTCGTTAAAGCGGGTGTAAGTGGTGACGAGTATGATGCAGCACTGAATAGCTTTGTTGTAAAATCACTGGTTGCTAAACAGCAAAATGCAGCTCAAGATCTTAAACTGCGCGGGGTTCCAGCAATGTTTGTTGATGGCAAATACCAAGTTCGCAATAATGGTATTGCGGTTGAAAACGCAGCAGACTATGCGAAAGAGTTCTCTAACGTAGTGAACTATCTCGTTAATAAAAAATAGCCTTCTCTTGTGGCGGTGCGGTTTGCCGCCACATTTCAAAAATTGTCACACTCCGTAATCAATATCCACAATAGAGCAAAAATACTTTTTTTGCGCAGGATCAATGTTCATGTAGCTAACTCATTGATTTTATTTTCTTGTTTAACTACTTGATCTTTTCTTAGTTATTGAATCTAAGCCAGAACGCAGTTTTGCCCACAGAGTTATCCACAGGTTATAATAACCATTAACCATCAGAAAAAACATCAAAATAACGTGAATAATGTCTTGGTCGATTTTGAGTAGATGCAAACTCAACGTGTATCTGAACGCACATTGTGGCATCCTATCGGCATTCATTCCTGACAAAAAAGATGATGACAGATTATGGCTCAGATAGCAGAAAATCCCCTTATATTGGTAGATGGTTCATCTTACCTGTACCGTGCTTATCATGCATTCCCACCACTAACCAACAGTGCGGGTGAACCGACAGGAGCCATGTATGGTGTGCTCAATATGTTGCGTAGCTTGATTATGCAATATAAGCCAAGCCATGTGGCTGTCGTCTTTGATGCTAAAGGAAAAACATTTCGTGATGAATTGTTTGAAAGCTATAAATCACACCGTCCACCAATGCCTGATGATTTACGTGAACAAATCGCACCATTACATGAAATGGTTGAGGCGATGGGGCTACCATTATTAGTGGTTTCAGGTGTTGAAGCTGATGACGTCATTGGTACGTTGGCAAGGCAAGCGAGCCAAAAAGGGATCCCTGTTTTGATCAGCACGGGTGATAAAGATATGGCACAGCTGGTGGAACCTAATATCACTCTTATCAATACCATGACCAATACTATTCTTGGTCCTCAAGAAGTTGAAGATAAGTATGGTGTACCACCTGAGCTGATCATCGACTTTCTTGCACTGATGGGCGATTCATCAGATAACATTCCGGGCGTACCTGGAGTCGGTGAAAAAACGGCTCTCGCCTTATTACAAGGGATCGGTAGTTTAGAAAAAATCTATAATTCTTTAGATGATATTGCTCCGCTTGGTTTTAGGGGATCTAAAACATTAGCGCCAAAAATGGAAGAAAATCGTGAACTGGCCTTTCTTTCATACCAACTTGCTACCATCAAAACAGATGTTGAACTCGAAAAAACCTGTGAGGAATTAGCGGTATCTGAGCCTAATGTCGATAAACTCCATCAGTTATTTAGTCGCTACGAATTCAAACGTTGGCTCGCTGATGTTGAAAGTGGCACATGGATGGATGCTAAAAATGGTAAGAGTTCAGCACCAGCAGCCACTAAGTTTGAAAAGAAAGTAGAGGCAATTGTTGCAGCGCCAATACTCAACGCTGAAAATTATCAAACCATTTTAGAACAGGCTGATTTAGAGCGCTGGGTCAAAAAACTCGCCTCCGCACCACTGTTTGCCTTTGATACCGAAACCGACAGTTTAAACACACAAGAAGCGCGTTTAGTCGGTATGTCATTTGCTATTGAAGCAGGACGAGCGGCTTATTTACCTTTGGGTCATGATTACCTTGATGCGCCAGTACAATTGCCACTAGACGATGTTTTGGCTGCAATGAAACCGATATTAGAAAATGACAAAATATTGAAGGTTGGCCAAAATTTAAAATATGACGCTGAAGTGCTGCTCAACTATGGTATTGAGTTAAAAGGTATCGAATTTGACACTATGCTAGAGTCTTACGTGCTAAATAGCGTTGCAGGCATGGGGCGTCATGATATGGATAGCTTAGCTGAGCGCCATCTTAACCATAAAACGGTATCATTCGAAGAGATCGCAGGTAAAGGTAAAAAGCAGCTCACTTTCAATCAAATAGCACTTGAGCAAGCGGCAAATTACGCGGCGGAAGATGCCGACGTCACCTTGCTACTGCACCAAGCGTTGTACCCGCAGCTTGAAGCTGAGCCTAAACTGAATAAAGTGTTCCGTGAAATTGAAATGCCATTAGTTCCCGTTCTAGTCAGAATGGAGCGTACTGGTGTATTAATTGATGCGAATGTTTTAGCGGCTCAATCGAAACAAATTACCGCCCGTTTAGCTGAGCTCGAAAAAGAAGCCTTTGAATTAGCAGGTGAAGAGTTCAACTTGGCTTCGCCAAAACAATTGCAAACTATTCTTTTTGAAAAGCTGCAATTACCCATTATCAAAAAAACGCCAAGTGGAGCAGCCTCGACCAATGAAGAGGTGTTGGAAGAGCTAGCGTTGGATCATGCGCTGCCTAAACTACTACTTGAGCACCGTAGCTTGGCAAAATTGAAATCAACCTACACTGATAAATTGCCACTAATGATTAGCCCGAAAACCCAGCGGGTACATACTTCTTATCATCAAGCTGTTACCGCGACGGGCCGATTATCATCTCGTGATCCTAATTTGCAAAACATTCCAGTGAGAACAGAAGAAGGCCGTCGTATTCGCCAAGCATTTATTGCACGTAAAGGCTACAAAGTGGTTGCGGCAGACTATTCACAAATTGAATTGCGTATAATGGCTCACCTATCGCAAGATAAAGGGTTATTAACCGCATTTGCGGAAGGCAAAGATATTCACCGTGCAACTGCGGCAGAAGTATTTGGCGTTCCGCTTGAGCAAGTAACAAATGATCAGCGCCGTAGCGCTAAAGCGATTAACTTTGGCCTAATTTATGGTATGAGCGCATTCGGTTTGGCGCGTCAGTTAGGGATCCCTCGTGGTGAAGCGCAGCGTTATATGGATCTCTATTTTGAGCGCTATCCAGGTGTGTTGCGTTATATGGAAAACACTCGCCACCAAGCGTCGGAACAAGGCTATGTAGAGACATTAGAAGGGCGTCGTCTGTATCTTGCTGATATTAAATCAAGTAATGGAATGCGCCGGAAGGCTGCTGAGCGTGAAGCGATCAACGCCCCAATGCAAGGAACCGCAGCGGATATTATCAAAAAGGCGATGATCGCCGTTGATAGCTGGCTGCGAGCAGAGAAGCCTAATGCTGATATGTTAATGCAAGTTCATGATGAATTGGTATTTGAAGTGAAAGAAAGCGAATTAGATGGGGTGATCGAAAAAGTGCGTGAATTGATGGAACAAAGCATGCAACTTGATGTTCCGTTAAAAGTTGATGTCGGTATTGGTGATAATTGGGATGAAGCCCACTAAGTAAAATCAGATCTGAGTCGGATAATAATTTATTCGACTCAGGTTTACTTAGGTATATCAAGTTAATTTTATATATTCCATTAATATATAAGCCAAACAAATATGAAGATTTGATATTATTATTGAACTCTAAACAAGTTATAAAATTAAATAAGCTTTTTATATTGTCAGCTGGGAATGAATATTTCATCTTCTAACATTTTATTGACACGTTGAAGGCTATTTTCATTTAAAGATCCTTGTAAATACTCCATTCTTAATTGGTTGATAATGTAATCATATTGGACATTCGATAAATTTTGCTTTGATTGATAGAGGGCGGAAGTTGCAGATAGCACATCGACAATAGTGCGCGTTCCTACTTGATAACCGGCTTCTGTGGCATCTAATGAGCTTTGTGTCGAAATGATTAGTTGTTTATAGGCATTAATACTACTTATTGACGACAATATATTATTGTATGAAGAGTTAACTAGCTGAGTAACGTTTCGATGATCACTTTCAAGTTGCTCTGTTGTAGCCTGAAAACCATACTGGGCTTGCTTAACTTGAGAATTAACTGCATTACCTTGATAGATTGGCAAATTTAACGAGATAGTTGCCTTGTTTTTCCCTGAATGGTTATTTATTTTATATTGGTTTTCACTATTATTCTTATCTAGCTGAGTGTTATTAATGGCTGTTGAGGCATCTAAAGTGACGATAGGTAAATGTCCGCTTTTGGCGAGGGATATTTTATCATTTGATATTTCTTGTGTAAGTCGAGATTTTAATAAGCTAAGGTTTTTAATTCGAGCATTTTCAAGTAGAAATGTGATGTTATCGGGTTTGGTGAGTTGTAACTTATTAATATTGAGTTTCGCTAATTGAGTATATTGTACCCCACTGATTTTTCGTAATATCTCAACTGAATTCTTCAATTCGTTGTAACCTAGAACTTCTTGAGCAATGATACTGTCATAGTTAGCTCTCGCATTTTGTACATCAGTGATGGTGGTTAGCCCGACATTAAAGCGTTGTGTCGTTTGATCTAACTGATGATAAACGGCGAGTTTATGGGCTTTTATGTAAGCGAGGGCATCAATAGACTTTAAGATATTAAAGTAAGAGATAGCCGTTTCTAACAGAAGATCTTGTTGGTTTACTTGATAGTTAATATCTGAAATAGCGGCATGTTTTTCTTGAATAGATAATGATTTCCACTTAGATATATCAATTATAGATTGTGTCATCTGTAGGGAAAGTTCGGCATTTTTAATGTTTTTATTATCATTTGTTTCATCATTATTTTTATAGCTTGAATTAGCTGTTAAGTTTAATTGAGGTAGTAATGAACTACGTTCTTCATCGACTTTTTTATAGGCTTGATAACGGTCACTTTCTATTTTTTTTAATACAGGGTTGTTATCTTTCGTTATTTTATAAATTTGCAATAAGTCCTCTGCGTTACAATTATAAACAATGATTATTGAACTCATTAAAATAAATAATTTAATTATTTTATTCATTAGTGGTAATTCCTAATTAGTTTCTGATAGTTAGACTAAAGGCGATTTAAGAAATAAGTTATTAATTAAATTATTATAGCTCAGCTATTAAAATTCAAATGTAAAAAGTTGCATGTGAAAATTTAATATGTATGTTTTGATATATAAGCCAACTTGATTAAGTCGGTGTAAAAATGAGATTATTTTACTATCTAACGTAATTTGCATTTACTTCCTAAGAACGATTGTCATCGTACATTTTGTTACCTCAATATAGAGTTTTGTCTTTTATGATGACAGGCTTATCTCAGAGCCAAAGGATTGATCATGGAACGCTTATTTTCTCCAACTGCATTTCAAGGGCAGGTAGTACTCGTTACGGGTGGCGCTCAAGGTATTGGTTTAGCGATTGTTGAAGCCTTTGCTAAATTAGGTGGTTTAGTCATTGTAGCGGATTTACAGCGACAAAAGGCACAGCAAGTCGCCACTTCATTAACTGAGCAGGGTTATCACGTTGATGCAGAAAGTTGTGATTGTTCTGTACAACAGCAAATTCGTGCATTAGTGACAAAAATAGAACGTGAATATCATCGATTAGACATTGTGGTACATAATGCGGCTTATTTTCCATTGACTGAATTCATGCAAATTGATGAGCCATTATTACAGAAAACGTTGAGTGTTAATTTAATGGCGCCATTTTATTTAACCCAAGCGGCTCAGCCATTAATGAAAAAGCAGGGAGGTGGACGTATTTTGATCACCTCTTCAGTCACTGGGCCAAAAGTAGCTTACCCAGGATTAGCACACTATGCGGCCTCCAAAGCAGGGGTGAATGGCTTCATTAAAGCTGCGGCACTTGAATTAGCCCCTTTTGGGATCACCGTTAATGGCGTTGAACCGGGTATGATCCGTACACCCGCTATGGCTAATTTAGGTGATGAACAGCTTAATCAGAGTATTGCGCGGAATGTGCCATTAGGGCGCTTAGGCGAAGGGCAAGATATTGCCGCGGCGATGGTGTTTTTAGCATCGCCTGTAGCGAGTTATATTACAGGACAAACCATTGTTGTCGATGGCGGGGCATTGTTACCCGAGACAACGATTTAATCAGCAATAGCATACATTTCCAATTGAAGTTTCTTACAAGTGCCACAATGTAAGAATGGCCTTTATTCTTTTGTTATAAAACTGTCACGATTGCTAGTTATCATGATTGGTAATGCAAGCTTTTACAATGACTATTTATTCATATTATGAATAAATAGTTTATTTTTTGCTCTGGATAGAGTTGTTATACTTAGTTAGTAAAAAAATTTACATTACATATTAATGCGACTTAGCTCTCATAAATATGTAATAAAAATACGGTTTTTGGCTTTCAAAACGATGTTTTATTCGCTGAATCGTAGTAAGCATTGAAAAAAAATTACATAAAAGCTTTTTTTTGTGCAAAGAATCAAGTAAAGTATACGGCGTAGGGTACAGAGGTAAGATGTTCTATCTTTCAGACCTTTTACTTCACGTAATCGGATTTAGCTGAATATTAGCTGCTCCAGTCAACATTTTTGACTGGAGCATTTTTTTATCCGAAATTCGACCTATTGATAAAAATCTGCCGTTATGCGCCAACAACATGACGCACAAGGAAATAAATGGAAATTAGGCTTGTGTGCTATACCAGCTATCGAGTTTGATACGCAGTTTATCGATCCCAATCTTTTTCAGCGCAGAAAAATATTCAACCTCAACATCACCACCTAATGGTTCAAGTGTTTGGCGAACTTCCATTAGCTGTTTTTTTCTGGCGCCAGAAGCGAGTTTATCTGCTTTAGTGAGCAATACCAAGACAGGGACTTCCATCGCAATCGACCATTCGATCATTTGCATATCCAGATCTTTCAATGGATGACGTATATCCATCAGTACAACCAGTCCTTTGATACATTCTCTTTTTTGTAGGTACTCACCAAGCGCTTTTTGCCATTTGCGCTTCATTTCTTCAGGAACTTCGGCATAGCCGTAACCCGGCAAATCGACTAAACGAATTCCTTCTTCAACCTCAAATAGGTTGATAAGTTGTGTTCGCCCTGGCGTTTTACTGGTACGTGCTAAACTTTTTTGTTGGGTGAGTGCATTTAGTGCACTGGATTTTCCTGCATTGGAGCGGCCTGCAAAGGCAACTTCTATACCCGTATCTTTAGGTAGATGACGGATATCGGGTGCACTGATGACAAATTTTGCCATGTGATAATTATGATTTTTAATTGCCATTGGTTGTTCTCCCTGAGTTTACCTTTTGAGGCTCAGGGATTATAGCTATAGGAGACAGACAAACAAAGCTAAAATGGCAGTTGATGCTTATATGCTCTTTCAACCTGAGTGAGTAAGCTCATTTCACATGATGAAAAATACAATTTAATCAGTATTTATAGAAATTAGACTATATTTGATGAGGAGAGGGCGATTTGGCGTAAATAAAGGTAAATGTTCAACAATATAATAATCTTCGCTCTAGAATTGGTGGATTAGATTCAGCGTACAATAACCTACAATAAATAGTGAAATTGTTGGCGAGTTATTGATGAATAATTATTTTCATAGGTTTACTAAGCCGCATTGCGAGTTATTTAATTATATTCACCGTGAAGCAGTATTTAATGTGCGCTGAAAGATAGAGCATTGAAGCCAAAGGTTTCGTGTTTTATAGTACAAGCAATGCGGCGGATACGTCGTTACTGCCCATTAAGGCTTGCATCAGACTGAGGAAGCTCAGCAGCAGTCAAGGACGTGGGAAGCTTCGCATCTAAAAGGTGCGAAGTCATTACAGTATAAATAAGTCATTAGCTATAGCGAAAGGGATCTTGAATGTTAAAACGAATTTTTGTGCCTCTACTAGCAGTCTGTGCTATCAGTGCATCTTCTCTTGCTCTCGCTGCGGGTGAAACTTACGTGAAGTTAGTCACGTCGATGGGCAATATTGAACTCGAATTGAATGATAAAAAAGCACCAGTAACTACTGAAAACTTTCTTCAATATGTAAACGAAGGTTATTACAACGGAACTACCTTCCACCGTGTTATCCCTGGTTTTATGATCCAAGGTGGCGGTTTTAACAAAGATCTTCAGCAAAAACAGACTCGTGCTCCAATTAAGAATGAAGCGGATAACGGCTTACGTAATTTACGTGGAACGATTTCTATGGCACGTACAGCAAATAAAGACAGTGCAACCAGCCAGTTTTTTATTAACGTTGCCGATAATGCGTTCTTAGATCACGGTCAACGTGATTTCGGTTACGCAGTTTTTGGCAAGGTAGTGAAGGGCATGGATGTTGTTGATAAAATATCTAAAGTCAAAACAGAAAATGTTGGCCCATACCAAAACGTACCTGTTGAACCTATTTCGATTATTTCTGCTGAAGTAATTAAAAAACCATAATTTATCATGAGTGGGTAGATCGCATGCATTTGCCCACTCAGCTCCCTTTCTCCCATCCCCCCGTGAGAGTTGTTGCCTAAATTCAATTTTGTGATCTTGCTCACCGAGCGATTTGAAAATCACTCGTTTTACATTTTTTTAGAGAGATTTCGTTGTCAGTGTAATTTGATAACCCGAATACTGGTTTTTAATAAGTATTTAGGCTAATAAAGCGTTTATGAAAAAGAAACTGCACCTTTCATTTCAGATGTAAATGAAAGCTTTTTAGGGATTATTTGCTTGGAAAGTGAAGTTTAACAAAGATCACATTTCCACTTAATCGACTTTGTTTTAATGAAAATAAGCGGCAGATAGGTGGACGGTGATAATAAGGGAATGAAGACTATGAGTATGGATACAGTAAAAAGACGGGAATGTATTATGGATATACTGTGCCATAAAGGCAGCGTTCGTGTTGATGCATTAAGTAAGCAGTTCAGCGTATCGAGTGTCACAATCCGTAATGACCTACGCTATCTCGAAGGGAAAGGATGTGCTTTGCGTTCCTATGGTGGTGCCATGGTAAACCATAAATTTGCTTTTGACAGGCCATTGCAAGTTAAGGGGGGAGTGGAGCGAGATATTAAAATACGTATTGCTCAAAAAGCGGCTGAATTTGTGAAGGATGGTGATTCATTATTAATTGATTCGGGTTCAACAACCGCAGAAATTGTTCCCTTTTTAAAACCGCGTCGTGACTTGGTTGTCATGACTAATGCGTTAAATATTGCTTATGAGCTATCTAGTTTTGAAAATATTGATGTAATGATTTTAGGCGGTCATGTGCGTAAGAAATCTTATTCTTTATACGGTTTTATGGCTGAGCAACAGCTATCTTTACATCGTTTTGATACTTTATTTCTTGGGGGAGATGGTTTTGATCTTGAAGCCGGCATTACAACGCCCAATAGTGAAGAAGCAAATCTTAATAGAATAATGTGTAATGTCGCACATCAGATCATTGCTGTGGCAGATGGAAGCAAGTTTGGTCGGAAGAGTTTCTGTTTAATACGTAAAGCTAACTTAATAAATAAAATTATCACCGATAGCCGTATCCCAGATAGTTACTATCAATTTTTAATCTCAATAGGAGTAGACGTTATAGTTGTTGATGATTAAATATTATATTCATTAATGAGGTAATTTATGGCGATTGATGAAAAATTAGTTGAAATAATGTGTTTTGATATGAAGAATAAATTTTCTGGTTATTTTGATTGGAAGGAGATTGATATTGAATATGCAAGAATTGATATTAAAAATGAAAAAATTAATATACTAACTAATAACTATGGTTGGATTGTTGTTTTATGTGAAAATGATCTGGGATTGATTTTTAAAGATAGATTAACTCCTGGTATTAAATGTTGGAGTGATTATTCAGAGCTTCATAAAAAAATCATGAATAAATTATATAGAGATAAAATAGATATATGTATTAAATATGGGGAGATATATGAAATATTTTCCATAGGATATATGAATAAATTGCCAATAGGAAGTATAATGACGCTATATACATGTAGGCCCATCATAGCAGATTACGCATTTTTAATATGGAATAAGAACAAAAAAGCCACATTTAATTTTAAAAAAAATAGCCATATAGAATTTGATTTTCCTCAAAAAAACAATATGACAATGTCTGATTTATTAAATATTCATGGGTATATGCGGTTCGGCGACGTTCGCTTAACTCGTAAGGAAATCATCACAATTAAACTTTTATTATCACAATATAAATTAAAAGAAATTAGTGCATATCATGGGTGTTCTCTATTTTCTGAACAGAAGCGTATTCAACGTATAAAAGAAAAATTAGACTGTTCATTTACTTCAGCTAGTGGTTTATTTCATATATTAAAAGCCAAAGGAATTACATCTGCTTACTTAGATGATTTAATTGATTAGATTATTATTTTTTGTTGGTTTTTATTATGTTTAAAATGTAGATTTAGTTTTGTTTCTTTTGTTTGCAAACTGTGATATTAAAATTTCCTACGATTAATATTTATTTTTTTTGATGCGATAGCTAATTATTGGTGATTAAATAATGCATACTAGTGAAACTATTAAAATTAAAAAAAGTCCATATATAAAATATAAAGGTGCAATAAATAGTCCAAATAATCAATTCTATTTGGGTTACTCATTGTTATGTCTAGAACAATATGGGGCATTATTCACTGCCCAAGAAATTAGCCATCAACCGCATTTATGGCGTCAACTATACAAAGAGTTGAGTAATAAGGCAGAAGAATGGCGGCCTTTTCTTTTAGAGGCATTAGCAAAACCTGATTTACAAATTGTGTTATGTGGTGCTGGTTCTTCTGGGTTTGTAGGTAAAACAATAGCACCGTGGCTCCGCCAACACAGTGGACTGAATACTTATAGCTATGCAGTGACTGATATCGTAGCTGCTCCTAAACATTATCTCGATATAAATAAACCTACATTATTAGTTTCATATGCGCGTTCGGGTAATAGCCCTGTCACTGATCATGTAAAACTGATCCACTAACGATCATAGAAAACTGAGCCACTTGGTATTATCCGTACATTTTTGTACGGGGAATTTATGATTACCAAGGAGATATTTGTGGATATTCATGTTCGC